>JBILEP010000097.1:0-7113 GCA_044352045.1 Cyanobium sp.
CCGAGGAAGAACAGAACCGGAATTGGAAACACCAGGCAGATCCAGCTGAAGCCCCCCACCCGCCGGCTGAGAATCAGCAGCTGCACGGCGAAGGCCATGTAAAGGAGTGTGTTGGCCAGCCAGGACGTGTCACCCACCAGCGGCCAGCCCAGCAGGGAAGCAGGTAGCGACCAAGCCGCCCAGAACAGAGCGGAGAGCCAGAGCAGGACGGCCAGCATCCAGGGCCAGCGCACCTCACCGGCAGCGGTGGCGAAGTTCTTGGAGAATCCCACCACCATGTCCTGCAGACCGCCCGGATACATGCGATAGGCGAGCAGGTCGGCGCCGATGAACGCACTTACGCGCAGGCCGGCCTTTTCGTAGAGGTGGCCCAGGAACCAGTCCTCCACCACCTTGTTCGCCACGGCGGCATGGCCGCCGATGCGCTCGTAATCCGCCCGGATGGTGGCCATGGCCGGACCGAAGGCCACACCGCAGCCCGCCCCCATCGGCACAGCCATCAACCCCACCAGGTTGAACAGCAGCGAAAGTTGCTCATAGGGCCTTTCGGTGCGGTGGAACGGCTGGACCGACACCAGGCCGCCGAGGGCCTGCTGCGTCGCCACCAGACGCTCCAGGAAGGTGGGCTCGGGCTCGGTGTCGGCGTCGAGGAACACCAGCACGTCGCCGCGGCTGGCCTGCACACCGATGTGCAAAGCCCAGGTTTTGCCGCACCATCCCTGCGGCAACGGCGGTGGCATCAGCACTCGCACGCCCGCCCGGGTGGCGATGGCAGCCGTGCGATCCGTGGAGTGATCGTCGATCACGAGCACTTCGAGGGGTTGGAAGCTCTGCGCTTGCAGGGCCGGCAACAGGTTGGGCAGCGTTCGCTCCTCGTTGCGGGCCGGGATCAGCACAGACACTCTCGGTTGGCCCTGCAGCCGCTGTTCGGGGAGACGCGACAGACCCCTGCAGAGGGCCCAGCCGAGCAGCCAGCGCACCAGCAGAGTGACGGTCATCCACCCCATAACTCAGCTGCGATGGAACATCCTCAAGGCTATTGGGGAGCAGCGCAAGCTGGGAGGGTCCACCCTGTCGTGATGCAGGTTGCATGCTTTTCTTGGCAGCCCTCTTCCGCACTGACCCTGGTGCTGCGTCCGTGTCGCGGCCTAAGCCAAAGGGTTTCAGCGAGAGCCATAGTTGCATTCCGGAAACGGAGAGGGAAAGTTGAATAGAGATCAATGGCAGTCTCTGGCAGCGCCTGGTGATCAATAATGGGAACTTTCAAATGTAAACGACGGTTGTCGTTGAGAGATTCGGCTGCCTCGCGATGCCCTTCCTTGGTTGCTGCCCACCTCACCCGCGAGCTCAATTGGCAGGGTTCTCCGTTGATGTGGCCTTCATTGTCCATAACAGTTCTGGGGAAGCCAACCTCGCTGAGCTGAGTGTGCTCCCCGCTCTGCCCTCCATGGTGTTGCTATTGCTCAGGAGCTGGGGCTGTTGCGGCTCGGCTTGAGGGGCCTCTTCATTTGGGCCGGTTGCTGCTGCTCAAAAGGCCGTCGAGCCTCTCGTGTTGCGCTGCGGGGCAGGTCAACCAGCCATTGCTCCTCGGCGTTCTGGTGCTGTCCCCCGGCCCCGCGCTCGCGGCTTGTGATGGTTTTTACCACCTCGCAAGCAGCGCCATGCCTTAGGATTAGTGCGCAATACCCGTAAAGTTGCCGCTCTCGGGATGAAGCTGCTGCGGTTGATCCGCTCCTTGAACCCAGCAGGCGGAGGGCCGATGGAGGGTGTTCGCCAGATCACGCCCCACCTGACGCGCCTCGCTGTCTCCACCACCGTGGCCAGCCTGGACGCACCGGATGCCCCCTGGCTGCAAGAGCAGTCCTTCCAGGCCATTGGCCTGGGCCCTGTGGCCAATGCCTACGGCTACCGAGCCGGTCTCCCCGAGCGGATCCGCACCCTTGCGGACCACCATGACCTGGTGATCATCGAAGGTATCTGGCAGTACCACGCCTATGCCACCTGGCGTGCATTGCGCGGCAGCGGGATTCCCTATTTCGTGTATCCCCACGGCATGCTCGATCCTTGGTTCAAACGTACTTATCCCCTCAAGCACCTCAAGAAGTGGACCTACTGGCCCTGGGCCGACTACCGGGTGCTGCGCGACGCTGAAGCCGTGCTGTTCACCACTGAACAGGAGCGGCTGCTGGCGCGGGAGTCGTTCTGGCTGTACCAGGCCAACGAGGTGGTGGTGGGTTACGGCACCTCGGCGCCGCCGGCTGATGCGGAGCGCCAACGCCAAGCTTTCCTGCAGCGCTTTCCGCAGCTGCAGAGCAAACGCATCCTTTTGTTCCTTAGTCGCATTCACCCCAAAAAGGGGGTTGATCTACTGATTGAGGCGTTCGCGACCGTGGCCGCGACCGATTCGCGCCTGCAGCTGGTGATCGCCGGCCCTGATCAGGTGGGTTGGCAGGCCGCGTTGCAACAACGGGCCGCCGATCTAGGCATTGGCAACCGGATCACTTGGACCGGCATGTTATCTGGTGATCTCAAGTGGGGAGCATTCCGTTGCGCTGATCTGTTCTGCTTGCCATCCCACCAGGAAAATTTTGGCATCGTGGTGGCCGAAGCTCTGGCCTGCGGCCTGCCTGTGGCCATCGCCGAGCCCGTGAACACCTCGTCGGAGGTGGCTGCCGCCGGAGCCGGGATGGTGCATGCCGACACGGTGAAGGGGACCAGCGAGGCGTTGCATCAGTGGCTGGCGCTGGCTGATGGGGAGAAGCAGCAGATGCGGTTGAGGGGCGAGCAGTTGTTCCGGGAACGGTTTGATTTTGCTTCTGTGGCTAAGGCGCTGGTGCCCATCCTCGAACGACGCAGGAGTGCGTCAGCCAACCGCTGAATCCCACGACTCATCAGAGCTTTTTTCCTGTGGCCGGATCATGGCTCCGCCCGCCTCAGTCCACCCGAAACGTCACCGCCATCACCGCGGTGATGTCCTTGTCGATCGTGCGGGTGTCGTAGCTGCCGCTGTCGTTGGTTTCGGTGGAGTTGGGGGCGGTGATCTGGAAGATGCCGGTGTCTACCTTGGTTACCGGGCCGACGCGGGCGCCGGCTTCGGCGGCGATCGCCCGGGCGCGATTGCGGGCGTCGCGGGTGGCTTTGGCCAGCATGTCCACCCGCTTCTGGGCCAGCTTGGTGTAGGTGTAGGCCGGGGCATTGATCGTGAGCGGCACCCCCTGGCCGATCAGCTGTCCGATTTCCCTGGAGATCCTCGCGATTCGGTCCACATCGGCGCTGCCGACCTGGATCGTCTGGCGGCTGGTCCAGATGGTGGCGCGCAGCTCTCCGGTGCGCGGATCGCGAATGTCCTCCCTCTCCGATTTCACCGCCTCCAGCTGCCGATCCTCGGCGCGAATGCCCTGGGCCGCCAGGAAGGCCAGCGTCTGCTGCACCGCCGGCTGCAAGGCCTGGTAAGCGGCCTGCTGGCTGGGGCCGCCCTGCTTCACCTCAACGGACCAGTCGACGAAGTCGCTGCGGATCCGCTCGGTGCTGGCCCCGGTCACGGTGATGGCGTTGCTGGCCGAGCGAAAGCCCTTCACCAGTACCGCACTGGCGCCGACCAGCCCTGCGCTGAGCACCGCCATCGCGAACACGAGCGGCGGGGTGCGGCGCAGCAGTGGCGGTAGCGCCTGCAGGGAGGTCAGTGGTTTCATCGCCGCCTCCATCGCCGCTGAGCCAGCCTACTGAAGCCTTGGCCAAAGAATCGTGACGCGACGACTCCAGCCTTGTTTGCCGTTCCGCAGAACGACTAGGATCAGACAGCCCTGAATCTTGAAATAACTGTCTTGAACAATGTTGTTTAAGATCCTAATGTTTGCCCTCTGGGGGGTCGCGGGGCTGTTATTGGCGATCGCCTCCAGTCAATGTCAGTGGGTTGATCCTGTGTTGCCCTCGATCTGCTTGGGGACATTGATCGGCTTTCTTTTGTACACGTTTTTGGGCCAGGAGCGTCAGAGCTCCACGGCGGAAGGAACGGTTCTTGGCTGGAAGTTTACCGTCAATGGCGCCATTGTGGTGGTGGGCCTTGTGTCAGCCTTGATTTGGTTCGCCCTCAGCAATGGCCGCAGCTGCGTTGGTGATATCGACCTCAAGCTGAAGACAACAGGCAATGATTCGGAGCTGGTGGCCGAGACGTCTTCGTCGCCAGGCAAAGTTGTTGGCTTCATCAAAGACAAAACATTCGAGAGTCAGTCCTTTCGTGACTTTGTCAATGATGATTTCTTTCATCCGACCTTAATACAGCTGCGCTCCATTCTTTGTCCGGGCGCCATCGCCGAGTGCTTTCAGGGCGCAAGCTTCAAGCTGATGGTGCTGCCCTCAGTGCAGGTCAAAGCCGATGATGTGATCGAGGTTTGCACCGACACTTTAATCGGCATAAAAGCGCAAGAAATTCAAGAGCTATTGCAAAATGGAGTGTTGCTTTCGATGGTTCTTGAGGGTGGCGAGCAGCAGGCCAATGAAGCCGTTCAAGCCCAGTCCTTTAAGATGACGGAAACCAAATATCGATGTCGGGCCAAAGCATCCCGATTCAAAGCGGGATATGGCGATCCACGCTCTGGTCCTGTTCGCATTTATGCGCTTGCGAGTCCCCATGGCTTCCAGCGTCTGACAGGGACAAGTTCAGACCAGCCACGAATCATCAACGTGAGCCTGGGTGTTGACACCGCCTCCAAACCGTAGATCGATTCACGTTCTCAACACAAGCCTGCCATGTCACGCCGCTTCGCTCCTTGCGCCGCTCTGATCCCGACAGCGCTTGCTGGTCTGTTGAGCTGGCACGCTCCGGTCGCTACCGGCCAGCCGATCGCGCTGGCCGAAAAACACCAGCGGGTGGCCCAGCTCGTTCCGCAAGTCGCTGGTGATTGGGGTCTGGTGTTGGGTGCCGATGAAACGGTGGAAAAAGCCATGAATGAAGTGAGGTCTGCACGACGCACCTTGGCGATCGAGCCGGCGATTTTCAAATGTGGCAGCTGGTTTCGAACGATCGTCCTCCTCAAGGACAAGAACACAGCTCTTCTTTACCTCTCTAGGGCGCGGCGCTTTTCTCGCTACAAACCCTATGTGGTTGACATGAGATCCTGGTGCCCCAGCAAACAGTTGGTCCCCACCAAAGGCTGAGGCCCTTGCAGCAGCCTCCCCCAGGCGGCCAGCTCCCTGTTTGGTTCACCGGCCTCCTCGGCCCCAGGGCGTCGCTGGCCCCGGCCCCACCCGCCACCACCGTGCCTCAGATGGGCTGATAGCCCAGCCAGTCCGGCACCTGGTTCTGGCTGCGGCCGTCGGGGATCAGATGCACCCACCAACGCTTGCCCGCCGCCGTCGCCAGGGCCTCCTCCACCTCGTGCAGATCATCCTTGTGGCGCTGGTGGGCCTGGGGCAGCAGCTGGCGGCGGGCGGCGGCCTTCGCGCCCGCGGGGCTGGAGGCCACGAACAGCCCGAAGGCGTGCAGCTCCGCCAGCTGGGCCGGGTCGTCGCCGCCCAGGTTCACGAACCAGAGACGCTCAGGGCCGGCAAAGGGCTCCTGGCGCCACTCCACCCGGTAGCCCGCCACGAACCGCACCGCCATCCAGCTGTCGAGGCGCCGGCCGCCCACCCGCCGAGCACCACCAGAAACAAGCTGGGGGCGGCGGACTGGTCTTCGCTGGGCATGGCGTCTCCGCGAATGCCCCCTGTCGCTGGGGGGAGTGCCCCATCCTGACCAACGGGCGCCTGGACGGGCCCCAGGCTCGCCAGGATGGGTGCCTCAACCTTCGGGCCCGCCGTGACGACCACAGCGCCAACAACAGCGCCAACCACCACCTTCGCGGCGTTTGGCCAACGGGCCGACTACTCGCTGCTGGATGGCCTGCAGGCCGATCCCCAGGCAACCGGTGATGGCGACGACCACCGGCCCCGCCAGGTGTTCTCCGGCCATTACGTGCCGGTGACACCCACCCCGCTGCCGGCTCCGGAGTACGTGGCGCACAGCAGCTCCCTCTTCCACGAGCTGGGCCTCAGCGATTCGCTGGCCCACGACGACCACTTCCGCCGGCTGTTTTCCGGCGACATCAGCGTGGCCCGGCAGCCGATGCGCCCCTTCGGATGGGCCACCGGCTATGCCCTCTCGATCTACGGCAGCGAATACATGCAGCAATGTCCCTTCGGAACCGGCAATGGCTACGGCGATGGCCGGGCGATTTCCGTGTTCGAAGGCCTCTTCAACGGCCGCCGCTGGGAGATGCAACTCAAAGGCGGCGGGCCGACGCCCTACTGCCGGGGCGCCGATGGCCGCGCCGTGCTGCGCTCCAGCGTGCGTGAATTTCTGGCCCAGGAATTCATGCACGCCCTCGGTGTTCCCAGCTCCCGCTCGCTGACGCTGTATGTGTCGCGATCGGAAACCGTGCGCCGGCCCTGGTACGCCCCGAACTCCAGCTCGTTCGACCCCGACATCCTGGTGGACAACCCGGTGGCGATCACCACCCGCGTGGCCTCCTCCTTCCTGCGGGTGGGCCAGCTGGAGCTCTTCGCCCGTCGCGTCCGCCGGCAGGCCCATCCGCAGGCGCTGAACGAGCTGCGGATGATTGTGACGCACCTGATCGAGCGCAATTACCGGCAGGAGATCCATCCGAATCTTGAGTTCAGCGAGCAGCTGCTGGCGTTGGCGGGCCTGTTCCGCTCCCGGCTCATCGCCCTGGTGGCCCACTGGCTGCGCGTGGGTTACTGCCAGGGGAATTTCAACAGCGACAATTGCGCCGCCGCTGGTTTCACCCTCGACTACGGCCCCTTCGGCTTCTGCGAACTCTTCGATCCCCGCTTTCAGCCCTGGACCGGCGGCGGCGAGCACTTCTGCTTCTTCAATCAGCCGCAGGCCGCGGAAGCCAATTACCAGATGTTCTGGTCCTCCCTGCGGCCGCTGCTGGAGGGCAACAGCCAGGCCCTGGCCAGGCTCGATCAGCTCCGTGACGGCTTCGCCGCCGCGATGGGCCAGGAGCTTGAGGCGATGTGGGCCCACAAGCTCGGCCTCAGCCGCTACGACGCCACGCTCGTGAACGAGCTGCTGCAGTTGCTGGTGCTCTCCAAGGCGGACTACACGATCTT
>JBILEP010000006.1:0-20589 GCA_044352045.1 Cyanobium sp.
CGTCGACCAGGACATCCTTGTTGCCCATCAACCCGGACGCCAACATCCCCGTCAGCAGGATCTGCTCCAGCCGCAGCTCGATGGCTTCGGCGCTGAGCGGCAGGTCGCTGAGAGGCGAAAGAGAGTTGCAACAGCTCAGAATCAACGCCGCAAGAATTGGGAGAAACCGATTGTTTGCATCGGGTTTTGAGCTGCCCGGTTTGCCATCCAACCGCGGCGCTTTTATCCTGCCCCAGTGGACACTCTGGCAACCGTTTCGGCCTCCATCCTCCCGTCACTTCCGCTCCGGACGCCAGTTCCCCCCTGATCGCCAGACCAGCCCTGGATCACGAACTCACCCGCTTGAGCGGCAACGCTGAGGCGCTGCGCCCGCAGTTGCTGGCCTGGTGGCAGCGCCACGGGCGCCATGACATTCCCTGGAAACTCCGCCCCGACGGCTCTCCTCCCGCCAAGGGGGAACCGCTCGACCCTTACCCGATCTGGATCGCCGAGGTGATGCTGCAGCAGACGCAGCTGGCGGTGGTGCTTCCCTACTGGCGGCGCTGGATCACGGCCCTTCCCAACCTCGAGGCCCTGCGGGCGGCGGAGGAGCGGCAACTGCTGCTGCTCTGGCAGGGTTTGGGCTACTACGCCCGTGCCCGTCGCCTGCCCGAGGCGGCCCGCCTCTTGGTGGCGAGGGTGGTCGGCGGCGATCCCTGGCCCAAGGATCTGGCGGGCTGGCAGGCTCTGCCGGGGCTGGGGCGCAGCACGGCCGCCAGCATCCTCTCGAGTGCCTTCGACCGCCCGGAGGCAATTCTCGATGGCAACGTGCGACGGGTCTTGGCACGGCTGACCGCCTGTGCCGCTCCCCCCTCCCGCCAGCTGGCGAGCTTCTGGCGCTGGAGCGAGACCCTGCTCGATGCCGCCCGCCCCCGCCAGTTCAACCAGGCGCTGATGGATCTGGGCGCCATGGTCTGCACGCCCCGCAATCCGAGCTGCGGCGCCTGTCCCTGGCGGGGGAACTGCGCTGCCTACGCTGCCGGCGACCCCGCCCGTTGGCCCGTGAAGGAGACCGCTCGCCCCGTGCCCTTTCAGGTGATCGGGGTGGGGGTGGTGCTCGATCGCTCGGGTCGGGTCCTGATCGACCAGCGTCTGAACGAGGGATTGCTGGGGGGACTTTGGGAGTTTCCCGGCGGCAAGCAGGAGCCCGGCGAGTCGATCGTCGCCACGATCGAGCGCGAACTGATGGAGGAGTTGGCGATCACGGTGGGGGTTGGGGAAGAGCTGATCAGCCTGGAGCACGCCTACAGCCACAAGCGGCTGCGCTTTGTCGTGCATCTGTGCGAGCACCTGGCCGGCGAGCCCCAGGCGCTGGCCTGCCAGCAGGTGCGGTGGGTGGCGATCGCCGAGCTGGAGCGGTACCCCTTCCCAGCCGCCAACGCGCGCATCATCGAAGCCTTGCGGCAGCGGCTTGCAAGCGCCTGACCGGTGTGCTGCCCCAGCCATGGCAGGGGAGCGGCCCGTCGAGACCTTTTCTTCCTTCGGTGGCTGCAACTTAGGCAAGCTTTTTGGCCTCTCCTGCAAGCTGTCCGGCGAATGGCGCGTGGATTCGTGCCATCCTCACGGGAACTTGCGAGCTGGCGATGTCAACCACCTCGAATGGCCTGTGCTACTGTGAATTCAATCTAGGCAGTAAATGCTGGGTAGTGAATCATGTCTGGGCCAGTCAATCCGTCTCCGGCAGTCCCCGCAACGCCCAAGACCAAGGTGTTTGTCGCAGTGCTCAGGTTTCTGGCTCGCTCTGTGCTGGCAATCTTTCTCCTTTCTCTGTTTGCCGCGTTGCTGCCGCTGCAGTTGCAGAGTCCTCTTTGGTACATGAAGGCGGGTCAGGTCGCTGTTGACTACAGCGTCACGTTGTTGTTTGCCATCTTCCTGTTCTTCCTGGTGGAGTACCTGCGATCTCGGGAGGAAAGTCTGGGTCGGCAACGCAGTCCCGCCCTTGTTGTCTCCCTGATTGCCATCCTGATCTACGGCCTGCTGATTCCCGTCATGCTCTTTGCCTATGGTCTCTATTGGCTGCAGACAGGAGAGCAAACCAAGCAAGCCTTGAGCCAGGCGCAAAGTCAGGTTGCAACCCTGCAAAAGCGCATCCGCGGCGCAAAGACCGATCGCGAACTTGTGGAGATCATATCCCCTGGGAGGGGTGGGGCTTCCCCTGCTGAAGCCCCCTCGCTGATGCCGCAGAAAGAAAAGTTGAGTCGGGAAGTGGGTGCTCGCTTGGTTCAGCTGCGTGGAAACCTTGTCGATCGCCGTCAATCCCAGCTTGCCCTCCTTGCTTTGGGTACCGCCAAGGGAGTGGTTGGAGCCATTGTTGTCGTTGCTTGTTTGGTCGCCATCAGATCAGCAGTCGTGTTGCCGTGAAACTGGATCTGAAACCTGCTTTTCAGCGACTTCGCTCCTTGGATGGAGCCAGTCTCTGGTTGCTGCTGGCTGGTTGCCTTGTTGCTCAAAGTCTCTTGCTGAGCCTCCTGGCTGAAGATCCCAATCAATTCGTCAGCCTTGCCCTGGCCTGGTATGGCGCCTTCCTGGTGTGCAAGGCGCCTTTGCCGATGGCCAGCCGAGAGATGCGTCCGACGCCGTTGGGCGCGAGCCTTGGGTGTCTCCTGCTGCTTGGGGTGCAATGGCGTGTACACCTGATCGCTGGTGATGATCTGTCCATCTATCTGCTGCCTCTCCTCTCTTTGCTGGGTTTGCTCTTTGTGGCCTTTCCCGTCAGGGCCTTGCGTCCGTTTCTCCCTTCTGTGTTGATTCTGGCGCTTCTGCCAATTCTGCAGATTGTAAACTTCAGCAATCCAGTGACAACTTTTCTAACTAGAACTACGGCCGCTATTCTGCGGGTTGCTCTTTTCTTGCTCGGCTTCCCCGCCAAGGGATCTGGTTCGGTCGTGACTCTCTATCGTGGCGGGGTCGAAGTCTGGGGTCCTTGTTCTGGCATGGAGTCGATCAAGCAATTATTGCTGATAGCCATCGTTTTTGCGATCGCTTTCCCGATGCTCCGCTATTGGCAAAACATCTTGATGTGTGGAGTTGCAATTTCTTTGGCTGTGCTGATCAATGTTGTTCGTATCGCCCTCCTCTTGTTTCTTGATGGCAGCGCAATTGCGGGGCGCAAATATTGGTTTGAGTTGTTTCACACGGGCTGGCCATCGCTTTTTTTTCCGGGCCTGGCCACCTATCTGTTTGTTTGCCTCTACTTGCTCTGGATGGAGCGTCAAGTCGCTGGGCTCCAGGATTCATGAGACCCGTCGCTCTGCGTGTTGTCCTCCTCTCGCTCCTCGCCCTCTCGGTGGTTGTGACGCTCCAGAAGCTGGTTGTATTCGGTGCTCCCATGCCTGAGCGAGAGGTTCCGGCTTCGCTGCAGCTCCCCGGTTTCCGTGTCACCAGCCTGACGGGCCTCCCTGCCAAGCCCGGCAGGGACATCAGTCTTGGCCAAGGGCAGCACTTCAGGCTGGAATCGATCGGCAATCCAGCCATTCGCCTGACTCTGCTGCCCGTGCGCGCACGCAGGCAGGCGACGTTGTCGCTGTTGAGTGTGGCTGCTCTGGAACCGAGTTTTGTCCTGAAGGAAACGCGTTTGCAGCTCATCCCGCGCGTTTCCAAAGCTGACAAGCGCCCGCCGGAAGAGTTGCGCTTTGGTCAGGCGCGTTCCCCCCAGGGCCAATCCCTTGATCTCCTGCGCATGCAGACCTGTCTCGTTCGCTCGGGAGCGGCTGTCGTCTCGACCTCAGCTTTGTATTACGAGTCGGAACGACTGCTGAGAAATCAGCTCAAGCAAGCTCCGCTGCAGGCATTTCTTAGCCGCTACCTGGGCGCTCAGACCAATAACAATCGTGAATGCCTGGCCCTGCAGCTGGAAACGGATTCCGGTCCAATGGCTGAACAGTTGCTGTTGTCGGCCTGGACACCCCTGCGGCAGCAGCTGGCCAACTAGCCACCCGCCAATCCCCAAATCCGCGCCCGACGGCCCTCCCCCGCGAACGTCAGCTCCACCCGCCAGCAGGGTTCGGGTCGGATACTCAATCGCTCTGGCCACTCCACCGCCAGCACCGCACCCAGGGCCTGGGCCTCCTCCTCCTCCTGGGCGAACAGCTCATCGGCGGCGGCGGGATCCTCCAGTCGGTACAGGTCGAGATGCACCAGGGTCGTGGCGCCCCCCTCGGGCCGCTGGCCTGCGTAGTGCTGGGCGAGGGCAAAGGTGGGGCTGGTGATCGGCTCGCCAATCCCCAGACCCTGCGCCAGCCCCTGCACCAGAGAGGTTTTCCCCGCTCCCAGGTCGCCCTGAAGCAGCAACAGCGCCCCTGCTGGAAGCCAACCGGCCAGCTGTCGGCCCAGGGCCCGGGTGGCCGCCGCGTCGACCAGTTCGCGCGCCGCCGGCGGCTGGGGCGCATCAATGTGTGACATTCCTGTAGATTGGCCCACAAGCGAGCCCGAAGCCTCGGAGTCTCCGCAGATCTTCCCAGTCCCACGGCCCCCGAGCCTTCCAGGCCAGCGGCCACGACCCGGGTGATCCGCCCTGGCGGTCACCCCTCCGCGTTCCCATACCGAGATCCCCAACATGGTGGCAACCCCTTCCAGCCCTGCGGCTGAGCTCGCTTCCCTGCAGGCTTCCTCCTACTTCGTCGCCGACATCGGCCAGGCCGACTTCGGCCGCAAGGAGATCGCCATCGCCGAGACCGAAATGCCCGGTCTGATGGCGATCCGTGCCAAGTACGGCGCTGAGCAGCCCCTCAAGGGCGCCCGCATCGCCGGCAGTCTGCACATGACCATCCAGACCGCCGTTCTGATCGAGACCCTGGTGGCCCTCGGTGCCGAGGTGCGCTGGGCTTCCTGCAACATTTTCTCCACCCAGGACCACGCCGCCGCCGCGATCGCTGCCGGTGGCACCCCTGTGTTCGCCTACAAGGGCGAAACCCTGGATGAGTACTGGGCCTTCACCCATCGCATTCTCGAATGGAGCGACGGTGGCACCCCCAACATGATTCTCGACGACGGTGGTGATGCCACCGGCCTGGTGGTGCTGGGCAGCAAGGCCGAGAAGGATCTCTCGGTGCTCGACAATCCCGGCAGCGAGGAGGAGATCGCCCTCTTCAAGTCGATCCGGGCCAAGTTGGCCATCGACCCCAGCTTCTACTCGCGCATTTACGTCAACATCCAGGGCGTCACCGAGGAGACCACCACCGGTGTGGCCCGCCTCTACCAGATGCAGAAGTCCGGCGAACTGCCGTTCCCCGCGATCAACGTCAACGACTCCGTCACCAAGAGCAAGTTCGACAACCTCTACGGTTGCCGCGAATCGCTGGTGGACAGCATCAAGCGCGCCACCGACGTGATGGTGGCTGGCAAGCAGGCCCTGGTGCTCGGCTACGGCGATGTGGGCAAGGGTTCGGCCCAGTCCCTGCGTGGCCTTGGCGCCACGGTGATGATTGCCGAGATCGATCCGATCTGTGCCCTGCAGGCGGCGATGGAGGGCTACCGCGTCGTCCGTCTCGACGACGTGGTGGAAGACATCGACATCTTTGTGACCGCCACCGGCAACTTCCAGGTGATCCGCCATGAGCACCTGATCCGCATGAAGGATCAGGCGATCGTCTGCAACATCGGCCACTTCGACAACGAAATCGACGTCGCCTCCCTGAAGCAGTACACCTGGGAGAACATCAAGCCCCAGGTGGACCACATCATCCTGCCCAGCGGCAACCGCATCATCCTGCTCGCCGAAGGCCGCCTGGTGAACCTGGGTTGCGCCACTGGCCACCCCAGCTTCGTGATGAGCAACTCCTTCACCAACCAGGTGCTGGCTCAGATCGAGCTGTTCACCAAGGGTGACCAATACGGCAAGGAGGTCTACGTGCTGCCCAAGCACCTCGACGAGATGGTGGCCCGTCTCCACCTCGACAAGATCGGCGCCAAGCTCACGCAGCTCAGCCAAGAGCAGGCCGATTACATCAACGTGCCCGTCGAAGGCCCCTACAAGCTCGAGCATTACCGCTACTGAGCCTGGCGATCGCCCGGGGAGCACTGCGGCTCCCCGGTCCTGCCGACCCCAATGGGGTCGGCTTTTTTGTTGGCGGTCTGCGCCGCCTCACCGCAGTCGCCCGTGGAAGACTGTCGTCGATCCGCCGCAGACGAGCCTTGGCGCTGGAACTGGTACAGAAACTTCCCGAGATGATCGGCAATGCGGTGCAGGCCAATCCTGCCGCCGGTTATGGAGCGATCTTCGCGGCGATGTTTCTCGAGAACCTGTTCCCGCCGATCCCGTCCGAGCTGATCATGCCCCTGGGGGGATTTTATGTGCGCAGCGGCCAGCTGGCGATGGTGCCCGTGGTGCTTGCCGGATTGCTGGGCACTGTCCTCGGCGCCCTGCCCTGGTATGGCATCGGTCGCCTGGTGAATGAGCAGCGCCTTGAGCACTGGTTGGAACGTCACGGTCGCTGGATCGGCATCAGCCCCCAGGAGCTGCAGCGCAGCCGCAAATGGTTCAACCGCCACGGCACCGCCCTGGTGTTCTGGGGTCGGCTGATCCCGGGGATCCGCACCCTGATCTCCGTGCCGGCGGGCATCGAGCTGATGCCACTCGGGCCCTTCCTGATCTGGACCACGGCCGGCAGCCTGATTTGGACCCTGCTGCTCACCCTGGCGGGCTACGCCCTGGGCGAGGCCTACGCGAATGTGGAACTGTGGCTGGATCCCGTGGCCAAGCTGATCAAAGTGCTGCTGGTGGTGGCGACGCTTGCCCTTGTTGCCTGGCTGGGCCTGCGCACCTGGAAAAAGCGCCACGACAGCCACTGAGCCCTGCAGCTGCCCAAAAAAAAGGCGCCCTGGGGGCGCCCGCTCTGGCTTCGTGCCGCTTTTTAGCCCGGCTGGGCGACTGGCACAAGCCCTGGCGTGGTGCGGGGGCGGTCGGCGTTCAGAAGGGAACCTCCTCCTCGCTGGGCTCGCCGCCACCGAAGCCCCCGGAGGCCGCGGCCTCGTTGTCGCGGCGGGAGCCCAGCAGCTCGAGCCGGTCGACGCGCACCACGGGCTTGCTGCGCTCCTCGCCCGTTGCCTTGTCGGTCCAGCGATCGAGCTTGAAGGAGCCGATAATCCCCACCAGCGAGCCCTTGCGGACGTAGTTGGCGGCCACCTCGGCCTGCTTGCCCCAGATCTCCAGGTTGAACCAGTCCGGTTCGTCGTCGCGGCTGCGGCGGTTGACGGCGAGGGTGAGGTTCGCGACCACACTGCCGGATTCGAGGTAGCGCACCTCGGGATCGCGGCCGGCCCGGCCGACGAGGGTGACGGAGTTGACGCCCATGGCTCTTCTCTGGGTTCGATGGATCAATGATGCGGCACCCGTCGCCGGGGGCCACCTCCTCTTCGTTCCACCAGCCGTTCCGTCGGCCCGCCGGACCGACGGGGCGACGGCCCCTAGGATCCGCTCATCCCCCGTCCGGTCCGTCCCCAGCCGTGTTCTTCCGTCGCTTTCAGCTCTCCCGGGACATCGGCATCGATCTGGGCACGGCCAACACCCTGATGTACATCTCCGGCAAGGGGATCGTGCTGCAGGAGCCCTCCGTGGTGGCCATCGACCTGGAGCGCAACCTGCCGCTGGCGGTGGGCGAGGAGGCCAAGCTCATGCTCGGGCGCACCCCCGGCAACATCCGCGCCGTGCGGCCGCTGCGGGATGGGGTGATCGCCGACTTCGACGCGGCCGAGCTGATGATCAAGAGCTTCATCGAGAAGGGCAACGAAGGCCGGGGGGTGATCGCGCCGCGGCTGGTGGTTGGCATCCCCAGCGGCGTCACCGGCGTGGAGCGTCGGGCGGTGCGGGACGCCGGCCTGGCTGGAGCCCGCCAGGTGCACCTGATCGATGAGCCGGTGGCGGCCGCCATCGGTGCGGGCCTGCCGGTGACCGAACCGGTGGGCACGATGATCGTGGACATCGGCGGCGGCACCACCGAGGTGGCGGTTCTGAGCTTGGGGGGCACGGTGCTGAGCGAGTCCGTGCGCGTCGCCGGTGATGAGTTGAGCGAGGCGATCAGCGTCTTCCTCAAGAAGGTGCACAACCTGGTGGTGGGCGAGCGGACGGCCGAGGACATCAAGATCCGCATCGGCTCCGCCTTCCCCGACGACGCCCACGACGAGACCTCGATGGATGTGCGCGGCCTGCACCTGCTCTCCGGCCTGCCCCGCACGATCAATGTGCGCGCCGGCGATGTGCGCGAGGCGATGGCCGAGCCCCTCAACGTGATCGTGGAGGCGGTGAAGCGCACGCTTGAGCGCACCCCCCCCGAGCTGGCCGCCGACATTGTGGACCGGGGCATCATGTTGGCCGGTGGCGGCGCCCTGGTGCGGGGCATCTGCGACCTGATCAGCCATGAAACCGGCATCCTCACCCACGTGGCCGAGGAGCCTCTGCTCTGTGTGGTGAATGGCTGCGGCATGGTGCTCGAAGACTTTGAGCGCCTCAAGCGGGTGCTCGACACGCCCGACTTCGCCCGCTCCGTGGCCTGAGGCCGATGCCGGCCTCGCGCTGGGCCCGGCTGCGCGGCCTGCGGCCCCTGCAGCAGGCCTGGCCGTGGTTGCTGCTGTTCGTCGCCCTGCTGGCCGTTCGCCTCAGCAAAGGGGCGGGGGTGGCCGATCTCTATGCCCTGATCAGTCGCCCCTTCTGGCCGGGCACCGCCCAGTCCGAATGGCTGCGTTCCGCTGCCCGCAGCGAGCAGGAGCTGCGCCTCGGGGCGCTGGAGCGCGACAACCGCCGCCTGCGCCAGCTCCTGGAGCTGCAGCAGGATTCCACCGACCGGCTGCGGGCGCCCGTGATCTCCCGCGAGCCCCTCGGCTGGTGGCAGCAACTGGTGCTCGGCTCGGGGGCCCTGGAGGGGCTCCGCCCCGGCCAGGCGGTGCTGGCGCCGGGGGGGTTGATCGGTCGGATCAGCGCCGTCACCCCCAGCACCGCCCGGGTCACCCTGCTCACCGATCCCACCAGCCGGGTGGGGGTCTGGGTGGCGCGCAGCCAGACCCATGGCTTGCTCAGCGGCGTGGGCAGCGGCCGGCCGCTTCTGCGCTTTCTTGAGAAGGATCCCCAGGTTCGTCCCGGCGATGTGGTGGTCACCTCCCCGGCGAGCACCCTGGTGCCCCCCAACCTGCCGGTGGGGGTGATCCAGAGCGTGGAGATCGGCGCCGATCCGGCGCCGGAGGCGGTGGTGCAGCTGGGCGCGCCCCTTGAGGCCGTCGACTGGGTGCAGGTGGTGCGCCCCTGATGGCCCAGCTCTCGCGCCAGCCCGCCTTCCTGGCCACGGCCCTGCTGGTGCCCTGGTTGACCCTGGCCTCCCCCGGCTGGCTGAAGCTCGCCGGCGTGCCCCCCGCCTGGGGGGTGCTCTGGCTGCTCCCCTGGGCGCTGGTGGAGGGTCGCCTCTGGGGGGCCCTGGCCGGCGGCGGGCTGGGGCTGCTGCTCGATGCTCTCCATCCCGGTCCGGTCACGCTGGTGCCGGGCCTGGCCCTGCTCGGCTGGTGGTGGGGGAGGCTGGGGCGGCGCGGGCCGCCGATCCGGCGCAGCTTCAACCTCGGCCTGCTGGCCCTGCTCGGCAGCTTCGGCCTGGGTCTGAGCCTGATGCTGCAATGGGGGCTTCTCTGGGGGATCGCCCGCCGGGGGATCGGCGGCCCGGCGGGCGATCCCCAGCTCGCCTTGCTGGCGCTCCCCGGCTGGAGCTGGGAGGATCTCGCTGGCGCCGGCCTCCACGCCCTGCTGGCCCAGACCCTGCTCACCGCCCTGTTGGCTCCGATTCTCTGCTCCCTGCAGCTGTTGCTCTGGCGCCAGCTGCTCGCCGGCGTCCCGCCCCGCTGATGGCCCCCTTCCCCGCTGCGACCCGCCGGCGCCGGCTGCTTCAGGCCCTCGTGCCCCTCGGCCTGGCCCTGCTCGCCGCCGGCTGCGTCCGTGGCGGGGAGCCCAGGCCGCCGGTGCGGGAGCTGAGCGTCTGGACCCTCGATCTGGCGCCCCGCTTCACCCCCTACATGCGCCGCGTGATCGCCGCCTGGGAGCGCCGCAACCCCGGCGTGCGGGTGCGCTGGACCGATGTGCCCTGGAACTCGGTGGAGCGCAAGCTGCTGGCCGCGGTCTACGCCCGCACCGCCCCCGACGTGGTGAACCTCAACCCGATCTTCGCCGCCAATCTGGCCAGCCGCGGCGGCCTGCTCGACCTCCAGGGCGTGTTGCCGGCGGGGGCGCAGAAGGACTATCTGCCGGCGATCTGGGCGGCGGGGCGGCAGGAGGGTCGCCAGTTCGCGATTCCCTGGTATCTCACCGCCCGGGTGACCCTCGCCAACCGGCGCCTGCTGGAGGGGGCCGGCCTGGCGGCCCCACCCCGCCGCTGGAGCGAGGTGCCCGCCTACGCGGAGGCGGTGAAGCGCCGCACCGGCCGCTACGCCCTGTTCGTCACCGCGGTGCCGGACGACTCCGGCGAACTGCTGGAGTCGATGGTGCAGATGGAGGTGCGCCTGCTGGATCCGCGCCGTCGCGCCGCCTTCGACACGCCGGCAGGTCGCGCGGCCTTCGCCTTCTGGAGCGACCTTTACCGTGGCCGGCTGCTGCCGCGGGAGGTGGTGAGCCAGGGCTATCGCCGGGCGATCGAGCTCTACCAGGCGGGTGATCTGGCCCAGGTGGCGAGCGGTCCGGACTTCCTGCGCAACCTGCAGACCAATGCGCCCGGCATCGCCGCGGCCACCCTGATCGCCCCACCGATCACCGGCCCTGGGGGCAGCACCAACGTGGCGGTGATGAACCTGGTGGTGCCGAAGCAGAGCCGCCTGCCGCGCCAGGCGGTCGACTTCGCCCTGTTCCTCAGCAACGCCGACAACCAGTTGGCCTTCGCCGAGGAGGCCCGGGTTTTGCCCTCCTCCCAGCAGGCCCTACGGCGCCTGGAGAGCCGGCTGCGGGGCGCCCTGAGCGCCGACCCGCCGCAACGGCTGGTGCAAGAGGCCCGCCTGCTTTCCCTGCGCAGCCTGGCCACCGCCCGGGTGCTGGTGCCGGCCACCCCGGGCCTGAAGCGGCTGCAGACGATCCTCTACACCCAGCTGCAGCGCGCCATGCTCGGCGAGATCGACAGCGACACGGCCCTGCGGCAGGCGGCGCGGGAGTGGAACCGCTACGCGGCGGCGCGTTGGCCTTGAGGGGCGCGCCCGCCCACCACCGCTTTCTGTAAAAATCCTTAAGCCTCGCCCAAACCCCGCTGCGGCCGGCGGTTCAGGGGCGCCCCGGCAGCCTGTCGAAGGGTAGGGTTGCGATTCTTCATCTGGCTTCATCCATCGAGATGTCCATGACTCTGGATTCCCGATCCGCAGTCCATCCCGATGGGGAATCCGAGCCCCGGGGTCCCGCCTCCGGTTCTGAGCTGCGGGCCACGATCCTGGTGGTGGACGACGAACCCGCCGTGCGCCGCGTGCTGGTGATGCGCCTGCAGCTCGCCGGCTACCGGGTGGTCTGCGCCGAGGACGGCGAGGAGGCCCTGAGCGTCTTCCACCAGGAGCAGCCCGATCTGGTGGTGCTCGACGTGATGCTGCCGAAGCTCGATGGCTTCGCCGTCTGTCGACGGCTGCGGGCCGAATCCTGCGTTCCGGTGATCTTCCTCTCGGCCCTCGACGCCATCGCCGAGCGGGTCGCCGGCCTTGAGCTGGGCGCCGACGACTACCTGCCCAAACCCTTCAGCCCCAAGGAGCTCGAAGCGCGCATCGCCACGATCCTGCGCCGGGTGGGCCGGGGTTCGGCCGCCAGCGAGCCCCGCGATCTGCCCGCCGGTGGCGGCGTGTTGCGGGTGGGGGATCTGGTGGTCGACACCAACCGCCGCCAGGTCACCCGCGATGGCCAACGCATCGCCCTCACGTATACCGAGTTCAGCCTGCTGGAGCTGCTCTTCCGTGAACCCGGTCGGGTGGTGCCCCGCGCCGAGATCCTCGAGCAGCTCTGGGGCTACCCACCTCGCCGCGCCGCCGACCTGCGGGTGGTGGATGTCTACGTGGCCCGCCTGCGGGGCAAGCTCGAGCCCGACCCCCGCAACCCCGAACTGATCCTCACCGTGCGTGGCACCGGCTACGCCTCCCAGCGCATGGGGGATGCCCCTTCGTCCCTGGCGGCCGCCGTCTGAGGCCTCCCCGCTCCGCCAGCGGGCTCCAGCCGGCTTCGCGCTCCTGCAGGATGGGGCGCGCGTCCCCCGCCCCTCCCCCGCCTTGTCGGAGCTGCGCGACAACCGCCTCAGTAAGGCCGCTTACCTTGAGCTTCATGGCCGGGCTCCCTACGCCCTGGGCTTCACCCCCAGTCACAGCGCCGCGGCGCTGCAGGCGGCCCACGCCGATCTCGAGAAGGGGGCCGAGCGGGATGAAACCGTCACCGTGGCGGGCCGCATCCTCACCCGGCGGGTGATGGGCAAGCTGGCCTTCTTCACCCTGGCCGATGAGAGCGGCACGATCCAGCTCTACATCGAGCGGACCACCCTCCAGGCGGCCGATCCCGCCCAGCCTGCCGATCCCGCTCCGCCGGAGGCCCCCGACGCCTTCCAGCAGCTCACCACCCTCACCGACGCCGGCGACTGGATCGGCGCCACCGGCAGCCTGCGCCGCACCGACAAGGGCGAGCTGTCGGTGAAGGTGCGCGAGTGGACCATGCTCTGCAAATCGCTCCAGCCCCTGCCCGACAAGTGGCACGGCCTGGCGGACGTGGAGAAGCGCTACCGCCAGCGCTACCTCGATCTGATCGTCTCCCCCCACACCCGCGAAACCTTCCGTCGCCGCGCCCGCCTGGTGAGCACCATGCGCCGCTGGCTGGATGAGCGGGGCTTCCTGGAAATCGAAACGCCGGTGCTGCAGACCGAGGCCGGCGGCGCCGACGCCCGCCCCTTCACCACCCACCACAACGCCCTCGACCTGCCGCTCACCCTGCGCATCGCCACCGAACTGCACCTCAAGCGGCTGGTGGTGGGCGGCTTCGAGCGCGTGTATGAGCTGGGCCGCATCTTCCGCAACGAGGGGGTGAGCACCCGCCACAACCCGGAGTTCACCTCGGTGGAGATCTACCAGGCCTACGCCGATTACCACGCCATGATGGCGCTCACCGAGGAGTTGATCGCCACCTGCGCCCAGGAGGTGTGCGGAGGTCTGGTCATCGACTACCAGGGCACGGTGATCGATCTCACCCCTCCCTGGCCGCGCCTTTCCATGCACGCCCTGGTGGAGCAGCGCACCGGTCTCGATTTCCGCCGCTTTGAGAGCCGCCAGCAGGCGGCCGAGGCCATGCGCGCCGCTGGGCTGGAGGTGCCCGAGGCCGCCGACAGCGTCGGTCGGCTGCTGAATGAGGCCTTCGAGCAGCGGGTGGAAAGCACGTTGATCCAGCCCACCTTCGTGCTCGATCACCCGATCGAGATCTCCCCCCTCGCCCGCCGCCACCGCAGTGAGCCGGGGCTGGTGGAGCGCTTCGAGCTGTTCATCGTCGGGCGGGAGACCGCCAACGCCTTCAGCGAGCTGATCGATCCGGTGGAGCAGCGCTCCCGCCTGGAGGCCCAGCAGGAGCGGCGTCGGGCCGGCGACCCCGAGGCCCAGACGGTGGACGAGGACTTCCTGCACGCCCTGGAGATCGGCATGCCCCCCACCGGTGGCCTGGGCATCGGCATCGACCGGCTGGCGATGCTGCTCACCGACAGCCCCTCGATCCGCGACGTGATCGCCTTCCCGCTGCTGCGCCCGGAACCGCCAACATCGGCCTGAGCAGAGGCGTGCGGGGGTGGGACCGGTGCAGTGAGATACTGGTTAAGCCTAGGCATTCTTCCCCAACCGGGGTTCTCGGTCCCATGAGTGGTGAGCGCGTCGGTTTTCGCTTCAAACACGCCGATGCGGTGGTGAAGCGCAATCCTCAGGGCCGTTCGCGCCGGGGTTGGGTGATGGAGCCGGTGGAGCAGACCACCAGCCGTGGCACGAAGATGCCCGCATATCGCATCCGTTGGCGCGACAGCGAACGCCCGGAAATCGTGCTGCAGCACATGCTGATCGCCGATCCCGATCCCACCCCGCCCCCGGAGGGGGTGAGCCTGGTGCCGCCGCTGCCGAAGAAGTGAACGGCGGCCCCCACTCCTCCAGCCTTCATCTCCACCCCCGCAGCCGGTAGGCCAGGCTGCCCAGATGCTCCTTGAGCACCAGGGTGGTGGTGGCCAGGGCGTCGGCGGAGGGCAGCAGCGCCAACAGCACGCTCGCGGGGGTGGGCCGGCCCAGGCTCCGCCGCTCGGGCAAGAGGAAATCGCAGGCCACCGGCACGATCGTCAGGTCGGTGCGCTGGTGGAAGGTGGCCGCGGCGCGGGGCAGGTGGGTGGCGCTGGTCACCAGCAGCACCGTGCGCCAGCCCCGCTGGCGGGCGATGCGCTGCAGGGCGGCCGCCTCCTCGGCGGTGTTGCGGGCCTCGCCGCTCGCCACGATCCGTTGCTTCGGCACCCCCAGCGCCACGGCCAACCGGGTGGCGGAGCTGGCCTCGCTGGGGGCATGGTCGGCGGCGGTGAAGCTCACCACGCCCCCGGACACCAGCAGCCAGGGAGCCTGGCCCCGCCGGATCAGATCCACGCCGGTGAGCAGCCGATCGCCCGCCTCCGCCACCTCCACGGTCCGCCGGGGCGGCAGGGCCGGCCTGAGGCCACCCCCCAGCACCATCACCGCGTCGGCGCGGGGCAGGGGATCGGGGGTGAGGCGGCTGGCCTGCTCCTCCAGCCCCCAGACCAGCTCCCGGCTGATCCAGGGGGTGGCGCTCAGCCAGAGGAGCCCCAGGGCGGCGCCGGAGGCCCAGGGTGCCCAGGACCGCCGGCGCCCCAGCAGCGCGGCCAGCTGCAGCAGCAGCGCCAGGCCGAGGGGGTAGAGGAGCAGCGGCAGCAGCTTGGAAAGCAGGAAACCCATCGCTGGCGCTCAGGCGGTGCCGATCACTGGCCCATGCGGCGCTTGAGCTCCTGCAGCTCCTGCCCGGACTCGAACGCCGCCCAGTCCGACTCCAGCGTCTCCTGGGGCGTGGGGGCGGGCCTGGCGGCGGCCGGTGCGGGGGAGCGGCGCGGCAGATCGGCCAGTTCCTGTTCCACCGCGGCGAAGCGCTGACCCAGCTCCCCGAGCTCCTGCCAGCGCTGGCGGCCCTGTTCCATCAAGGTGGCGATGTGGCTTTCGGCCCGGGCCGCCAGATCGTCGGCGCCCGCGGCCCGGGCCCGCTCCACCCGCCCCTGCCAGCGGCGGATCTCCTCCGCCAGCTCCAGCAGCCGCCGCCGCTGCAGTTCGGCCTGGCCCTGCAGCTCCAGCCGCTGTTGACGCAGCCGCCGCTGGCGGTCGAGATCCCCCTGCTCCCGCAGCCGCGCCTCCTGCTCTGGGTTGGCCCTCAGAAACGCGTCGAGGGTGGTGTCGAGCCGGGCCTCCAGCTCCTCCAGCCAGTTGCCGCCGCCGCTCATGGCTCTCCCTCCGGGTCGGGCTCCCCGGGGGCGCGGGTGATCAGCGGGGCTTCGATCTCCTGTTGCAGGGGGGTGATCGCCGCCTCGCGGGAGCGGAGCAGCAGCTGGGTGAGGCGGGCGATCGCCCCCTCCCCGAGATCCTGGCTGCCGATGCTGTCGAAGGCCTCGCGATAGAGCGCCTCCAGCCGTTCGATCAGGCCCTCCCGCACGCGGCGCATCGCCTGGCGTTGCTCCTCCCGGCTCATGGTCGCGGCTCCCCCGCTTGCGCTTTCGCCGAGTCTGCCTGCGTCGTGGCGGCGGGAACCAGCAGCCGCAGGGAGAGATCCCCCGCCGGGTCGCTCCAGGCCCGGGCCGGGCGCCAGCCCGCCCGCTCCGCCAGGCGATCGAACGCCGCCGGCGCGTACTTCTGGCTGTGCTCCGTCACCAGCGGCTCGCCCGCCTCGAACCGCCAGGTCAGGCCGGCCAGCCGCACCGTCTGCTCCCGGCCGCTCACCAGCTCCATCACGATCCGGCTGGGTCCGGGCTGCCAGCGGGCCCGGTACCGGAAGCCCTCCGAGTCGAAATCCCCCTCCAGGTCGCGATTGAGACGGTGCAGCAGGTTGAGGGCAAAGGCGGCGGAAATGCCAGCGGCATCGTCGTAGGCCGCCTCCAGGCGCTCCACCGCCTTGGGGTGATCGACGCCCACCAGCAGGGCGCTGTCGGGTCCGAGCAAGCGCCGGAACCCCCGCAGCAGGGCCTCGGCCTCCGCCGGCTCGAAATTGCCGATCGAGCTGCCGGGGTAGAAGCCCAGCCGCCGCTGGCCCGTGAGGCGGGGGTGGGCGGGCAGCGCCTCCAGGCGGGTGTAGTCGCAGCAGATCCCGAGCACCGGCAGGGCGGGGTGGCGCCGCTGCAGGTCGGCGCAGGCCGGGGCCAGGTGCGCCGCGCTGATGTCCAAGGCCAAATACGCCTCCGGCCGCAGGGCGGCCAGCAGGGGGCTCACCTTGCGGGCGCTGCCGGCCCCGAACTCCACCACGACCCCGGGGCCCAGGGCCGCGGCCAGCTCGGCCGCCCGCGCCTCCAGCAGCGCGGTTTCAGTGCGGGTGAGGGAATACTCGGGCTGGTCGCAGATCGCGTCGAACAGTTTGGAGCCCGCCTCGTCGTAGAGCAGCCAGGCGGGCAGCTGCTTCGGGGTGCGTCCCATCCCCTCCCGCACCAGCCGGGCCATGTCGGCCGGCTCCGGGTGAAGGTCGATCAGGGTCGGCTCGTGGCTGACGGAGGTGTTCATTGATCCCGGGCTAGGCGCAGACCGCCCGCCAGCCAGCGACTGGCGGGCGGGAAGAAGTTTCGGTAAGTGGCCCGTTCGTGGCCGTCGGGGGTGAGGAAGGCACTGCCGCGCAGCACGAACTGGGAGGTCATGAACTTGCCGTTGTACTCGCCCACAGCGCCAGGGGCCGCGCTGAAGCCCGGATAGGGGCGATAGGGGCTGCCGGTCCACTGCCACAGCAGTCCGAAGGCCTGGGGCAGATGGCCGTGGGCAGCCGTCTCCCATTCGGCTTCGCTGGGCAGGCGGGCGCCGGCCCAGCGGGCGTAGGCGTCGGCCTCGAACCAGCTGAGATGGCGCACTGGCGCCTGGGGCGGACGGGGCCGACGGCCGGCCAGGGTGAACTCCCCGTCGCCCCGCCAGTAGCGGGGCCCTTGCCAGCCGCGCGCCTGCGCCACCGCCCAGCCCTCGCTCATCCACAGCTCCGGTCGCCGGTAGCCGCCGTCGGCGATGAAGGCGGCGTAGTCGCCGTTGCTGACGAGCCGTTCGGCGATCGCGAATGGCTCCAGCCACACCCGATGGCGGGGCGCTTCGTTATCGAAGTGGAACGCGCCCTCGCTGTCGCTGTCGGCATGGCCGATCTCCACCAGCCCCCCGGGGAACGTCCGCCAGCCCCCTGCTTCGCCCAACCCCTCCGCCCCGCCTGGAGTCGCGCTCCAGCGGCGCTCCCACAGGCCCTCGGGGCTGCCTGGGCCCTCCCCCCAGCC
This sequence comes from Cyanobium sp., assembly GCA_044352045.1. GTDB lineage: Bacteria > Cyanobacteriota > Cyanobacteriia > PCC-6307 > Cyanobiaceae > Cyanobium. Next base: position 17,475 of record JBILEP010000006.1, read on the forward strand.
CGGTTCCAGCGGGTTGCGGGAGAAGCCGTCGAGGAGGTCCATCAGCAGCAGTTCCTGGTGCTGCTGCTCGTGTTGCAGGCCCAGTTCCAGGAGGGCGCGCACGGTCTGACCCCGCTGCGCTGGGCCTCGCTCCAGGTTGTCCAGGAGAGCCTCCAGGCCCTCCCCCACGCGCCGCCGCCAGGCGAGCACCGCCTGAATCGGCGGGCGCGTCAGCAGACCTCGCTCCGGCCGGGGATGGCGATCGCCGATGGCGTCGTAGTAGGAGTTGAACAGGAAGCTCCAGCGCGGGTCGCTCCCCTGCCAGTTCGGCAGATGGGGCCGCAGCAGGAAGGTTTCGAAGAACCAGGTGGTGTGGCCCAGGTGCCACTTCGGTGGACTGGCGTCCGCCATCCCCTGCAGGCAGAGGTCCTCGGGCTCCAGCGGCGCGATCAGGGCTTCGCTGCGACCCCGCACCCGCCGCAGTCGCTCCAGGGTGGGTGAGGGAGCCGTCTGGACCATCTCGGCGGGAAGGATGGACTCGAAGTTACGTGCTTTCCCTACGATCCGGCGGCGCCATTGCCAGACGGACCGCCAGCGGTATGGGGGAAATCAGCGGCCGATCTCGCCCCGATCTTGCGGGTGTGCCAACCGGACGGGCCTGCCGCATTGACGCGTCCGCCACCCCCGGCAGGATCGAAACCATTCAGGATTCCGCGGAGCGGAGCGGGACGCGGACCATGGGCGGGCGCGGCGCATGAGCAGCAGCGTGGATCCGGGCCAGCTGGTCGGCGGCCGTTACCGCCTGCAGAGGCGCCTGGCCGAGGGCTCCGCGGACCAGGGGGAGCTCTGGCAGGCCAGCGACACCCTTGCGGCGGAGGCTCCGGTGGCCTTGCGGCGGGTGGGGCCCCAGGCGGATCAGGCCCGGGTTCGCGACCGCTGGACACGGCTGCAAGGGCTGCTCCATCCCCAGCTGCCCCGCTTCGGGGGGGTCCTAGCCGAGGGACCCGACCTCTGGCTGGTGCGGGAGTGGCAGGCGGGACGCCCCTATGCCCAGCTGCTGCAGGCCCGCGCCGAGCGCCAGCTGGTGTTCGGCCCCGGGGAGGTGTTGCTGCTGCTGCGCCAGCTCCTGCCGGCGCTGGTGGCGCTCCACAGCCAGGACCTTCTGCACGGCGACATCAGCGCCGCCAACCTCCTGCGCCGTGACAGCGACGGTCTGCCGGTTCTGCTCGACTTCGGCCTGGTGCGGGGCAGCGCCGGCGGGGGGGAGGCGGCCGAAGGCACCACCCCGGGCTACGCGCCCCCCGAGCTGGTGCGCGGTGAGCCCGCCCAACCCTGGATGGATCTCCATTCCCTGGGGGTGCTGGCGTTGGTCCTGTTGAGCGGCGATGCTCCGGCAACCCTTCTCGATCCGGTGACCCTCGAATGGCGCTGGCCCGCGGCCCTCGATGGCGAGCCCGCCCTGGCGGCCGCCCTGCGCCGCATGCTCAGCCGCGACCCCAGCCAGCGCTTCGCTTCCGCCAGCCAGGCCCTCGCGGCGCTCCAGGCTGTGCCGATGCCCGACAGCACCGGACCGGTGCCGCGGGCGGACCGCACCGTCGCCTTGGTGCCCCGCCCGGAGCCGCCCGCCGAATCGGCCGCGGCCGTGGCGTCCCCGTCGGAACCGCCAGCGGCGTCAGCGGAACCGCCAGCGGCGTCAGCCGAGCCGCCAGCGCCAGCGGAGCCGGTTGGCCGCCCCTCCCTGCGCCTGGTGCCTCCCCCGGCCCCCACCGCCTCCCAGCTCCGTTCCGCCCGCAGCCGCAGCCGCGAGGAGGAGCGGGAGGCGGCGGCCGAGGGGGGCCTCTGGCCTGTGCTGATCGCCCTGGTGCTCTCAGCCGTCGCCGGCACCGCCCTGGGCTGGTGGTGGCTGAGCCGCGGCAGCCAGCCCTCGCCGACCGCGGCCGATGGGGGCGAGTTGCCCAGCAGCCTGCCGCCAGCGGAGGTGGATCAGCGCCAGCAGCTGCTCAACCGCCTGCGCGCCCTGCAGATCGATCGCGGCTGGTTCCTGCGCCTGGTGGATGCCGCCCTGCTGGCCCAGTACCCGGAGCGGCGCGGCCGCCCCCTGGGTGACGGCTTGGAGGAGGCACCGCTGCGCCGCGTCTGGAACGGGTTGGCGGAGGAATGGCTGGCGCGGGTCGAGCAGTTGCCCCTGGCCCTGCGGCAGCGCCTCGGCAGTTTCAGCGACAGCGACTGGAGCGGCCGCCAGCGGGAGCTGGTGGCCCAGGGACTGAGTCCCTCGGTCCTGCAACAGTTGGTCTCCGGCAGCGCCCGCAGCCTGCTGCCTGCCCACGCCGGTCCGGGTCTGCCCCCCGAACCGTTCCGCCAACTCTGGTTCGCTGCCGCCCAGCAGACCCTGGAGAATCTGCGCATCGAGCCCATTGAGGCGCCGTCCCAGACCACCCAGGTGCAGACTGCCGAGGTGCCCGCCAGCGGCGCCCGTCTGTTCGCCATCCGCGTGCCCGCCAACCACGGCCTGGCCCTGGGAGTGAGCGGCACCCCGTTGCTGCAGATGAGTCTGTTTGCCGCCGATGGCAGCCCCCTGGCTCCGAGGGGGGGCCTGCGGGTGGTCACCGTCGGCCCCCAGAAGAGCTCGCCGCTGCAGCTGCTGGTCACCAATGACGGGGTGGCGCCCACCCGCATCAGCCTCTCCCTGCGGGCGGATCCGCCGCCGCCGGCCGCGCCCCCCGAACCGCCGAGCCCAGGGGATTCACCCGCCCTTAAGGACGCGGCAGAGGAGCGATCCGGAGCGGCGAGCGGCAGTCCCGACACCGTGGCTCCGGAAAGCTCGCCCGCGGAGCCCCCTGCTCCGCCCGCCCCGGCGCCCCAGGCCCCCCCCTCGGCGGCCCCCAGCGCCAGCGAGGCGGCTCCACCCCGCTAGCCGGGTCGCCTGGGGCGGCGGCGCCGCCGGCTCAGAGCCTGGCGATCGCGGCCCGCGCCTCCTTGGCCTCCACCCGTCGCTTCTCCTCGTGGCGCTTGTCGTGCAGCTTGCGGCCCCGGGCCAGCCCGAGCGTGATTTTGATCCAGGACCCCTTCAGGTGCAGGTTGAGGGGGATCAGGGTGAGGCCCTTCTGTTCCAGGGCCACCCGCCACTTGTCGATCT
>JBILEP010000099.1:0-7064 GCA_044352045.1 Cyanobium sp.
CTCGTGATGGCTAAATGTAATGCCTGTAACGTGACATTCATTCTTCATTTTTAACCTGCCTCCAAAGTCGCCCCCTCCGCAACCAACGTCAAGAATCCGTGTGGCAGAGAAGGGCACAGCATCGAACACGGCTTTGTTGACCGATTGATAGACAAGCGCCGTAGAGAGAGAGTCTGTTGCTGACATTTTTTGCCTGGGTAGGTTAGACAGAAACTGCGGGGCCTCACAGCCAAGCCATCAGAGGGGGATAGCCCGCTCATAATAGCTATAGCTGAGCCGCTGTAGCGACATGGCAATCATCCGAGAGCAAGCATGCTGTCAAAAGCTTGCCGGATCGCGATTCGGCCCCCTCGCTTTTACAAAAAGGTTACCCTGCGCTCCAGCGATGAAGGAAAGACTGTAGGCCAGTTTGTTGGCAACGACAAAGCGGCTGAAGATCCCAACGGCTTCAGGGCTGTGCCGGCACGCTGGAGTGATTCTAACGTCTCAGGAAACCCACCTCGATCGAGGCGAGAAAGGGGCTCTGATCGTGGACCAGGACGGAATTGATGGACAGCAAGCAGCGTGGATTGAGTGCTGACGAGCCAGGCACCTTTCCAAAGCACACCCGTCGGAAGAAATGTCCTAGGGCGAAGGACAAAGTGATCCACAGGTGGCCATCGATTGATCTGATTGCGCCCCTCCATCCCAAGCCAGGCTCCCCGGGCGGTCATGCACCTGGTGCCTTGGAAACCAGTCATCAAATTCACGGGCTGTCGGGGCCGACCATGGGATGGGCCTCGAAGATCGACGTGATCAGCGAGCGGATCCCCTCAAAGGGCGTGGCATGGCCAGGAAGGGCCTTCCATGCCCCTGGCGTGGTGAGCACCCTGCGGGATGGCTAGTGTTGGGGAAGATCGTTGCTCCACCGGCATGAAATCTCTCCTCTGCATGCTCCTGATCGGCTGGCCCCTGCTGGTGGGATCCGGCGCCACGGCTTGCGAGAAGCACCTCAACGGGCACCAGAGCAGCTCCGCCACCGCGGCCGAGGCAGCCCGGCGTTGAGGCCTCGGGCTCAGGGGAAGATGCCGAACAGAAGGGAGAGCAGGGCGAAGCCCACAACCCCGGCGAGGGCGAGCAGAGAGGTAGAGGAAGTCATGACGGCCCCGAAGGCGATGGGGGAACCCTAAAGGAAATCTGAAAAAGCGGACAGCCTCCATGGCTACTCCCCGGTCGTTTGTGACCTCCCGTAACCCGGGGGACGCCCTACGCCCGCAAGCATCTGCCTCCAGCCGCCAGGCGCTCCCATCGTGCGCCCGCACGTGGCAGCGCATCACCGTGGCGTTCAGCTCGCAGCGACCCTCGGCCAGCTGCCTCCGCAGGAGGTCGGCGCCAGCGGCTGGCGGCGGGGCGGCTGCGCCGTCTCCGAGGGCGAGCGTTGCTCCAGCCGGCAGCGACGCGGGTTCCGCTCCCAGCGCCCCATCTCCTCCAGGGGATCGCGGGCGCCGGGCACAGCCGCCACTCCAGGAGAAACCAGGATCAGCAGGAGGAGAAGAACGGTCCGGAGCGGGCAGCGGGCCGCACCGCTGGCACCGAGAGGGCGCATGGCCATGGGTCCGGGGCCCTCAGTAGCCGGAATCGGCCACGCACATGCCGATGCAGCTGAGCCCGTTGCGGGCGGTGCGGCCGCAGTGGCCGCAGAGCACAGGGTCGGCGGGCGCCGCGGGGGCGCCCCCGCTCGCCGACGAATCCGCCCCTGCCCCCGCGACCGGACCAGCCAGCGGGCTGCCTGCCTGGGGAAGGGTTCCGGGGCGGCCTGGAGGAAGCAAGGCGTGGGGAAGCACGAGAGTTGATCATGGCCCCGCGATCGCCCTGCCGTGACCTCCATGCCTGCCCCTGCGGCCCTCTCCGCCCTGCCGTCGGCTGACGCCGTCCCCGGGGTCGGGGTGGGCACCTGGGCCTGGGGCAACCGTTTCCTGTGGGGTTATGACCCCAGCCAGGATGAAGCCCTGCGGGCCTGCTTCGAGCGGGCGGTGGCGCTTGGGCTCTCCTTCTTCGACAGCGCCGATTCCTATGGCACCGGCCGGTTGCGGGGACGCAGTGAGACCCTGCTCGGCGACTTCTGCGCCGCCCTGCCGGCGGAGCGCCGCGCTGGCCTTTGCGTGGCCACGAAGCTGGCACCATTCCCCTGGCGGTTGGGCCGCCGGGGCTACAGGCGAGCCTTCCGCGAATCCCGGGGGCGGCTGCGGGGCAAGCTCGACCTGGTGCAGATGCACTGGAGCACCGCCCGCTACCTGCCGTGGCAGGAGCTGCCCCTGCTCAACGGTCTGGCGGACCTGGTGGAGCAGGGCGAGGTGGGCGCCCTGGGGGTTTCCAACCTGGGGCCGCGGCGGCTGCGCCAGCTGCAGGCCCAGCTGGCCGGGCGCGGCGTGCCGTTGCGCAGCCTGCAGGTGCAGCTCTCGCTGCTGGCCCCGGAGGCGCTGGCGGCGGGGGGGGTGGCGGAGGTGTGCCGGGAGCTGGGGCTCACCCTGATCGCCTACAGCCCCCTGGCCCTGGGCCTGCTGGGACGGGCGCCCGGGGCGATGCCCGCCCCGCCGGCGGGTCCGCGGGGGCTGCTGTTCCGGCGGCTGTGGCCACGCCTGCAGCCCCTGCTGGAGGGGATCCATGCGATCGCGCGGGACCGGAACGCCGAACCGGCCGCGGTGGCCCTCAACTGGTGCCGGGCCCATGGAGCCTTGCCGATTCCGGGGCTGCGGAGTGTGGATCAGGCCGAGGCCGCGGCCGCGGCCCTGAGCTGGCGGATGGATGACAACGAGCGCCTGGAGCTCGACGCCCTCAGCCGCCGCTGCGTGAATGCCGGCGCGCGCATGCCGGCGAATCCCTTCCTCAGCGACTGATGGCCGGGGAAGGATCGGGGGTAAGCACCACCGGGAGGCTCGCCGGAGCGCTTTCGGGTGGCTCGTGGCCCTGGAGCATCCGCTGCACCTCGGGGTCATCGCTGGCCGGGGAGCTGGCGCTGCTGGGACCACAGGCGGAGAGGGCCTCTTGCAGCAACGAATCGAAGGTGGAGCCGGGCAGCCGATGCCGGGCCAGTTCCAGGAAGGCCCGGGCCAGGGATTCGCCGGCGGCGGCGCGCAGGGCGGGATTGCAGCGGCGCAGCTCCTGCTCCTGGGCGATGGCCGAGAGGAACCGCTCCGTCACATCTCGCTTGGTGGTGGCCCGGATGCGGATGTCCTGGTCGGCCTGGGTGAGGCCCCCCTGGCGCTCAATCTCCTGCAAGCGGCGGTTGAGGCTTTCGAGGACCTCGCGGGCTTCTTTGGTGATGTGGGTGAGCTGGCCGTCCGAGAGGCGGGGCAGATCGGCCACGTAGACCTTGCCGTGGTCCCGCAGGGTGAGAAACGTGGGGCGGTGGCCACCACCACCGCTGCTGTCGCGGCCACTGCCGGGGTTGATCTCCCGGGGTCGGGGCTGGAGGGGGCGCGTGGGGCGCTGGGGCGGGGTGGGCCCGGCGGAGCTACGGCGACGGGTGATGCGGGAAGAGGTCTCGAACATGGCTATCGGCGGAGTCGGCGGAGTCGGCGGATGGGCCCGGGGTTCGGGCAGCATCCCGGTATTACGTATTCAGCACTACCAGGGGGACGATACGAACCCGAGGGCGGTGGGGCCAGGGCAGGCTCAGTACGGCAAGCCGGCCAGGGGCCGCTCGCCCGCCTCCCCCACCGCGACATGGCCCAGTTCCCAGGCCAGGAACCCCAGCTCCCCGCAGAGGCTCAGGGCGCCGTCCAGGGCATCGGCAGGAAGCACCAGGCAGAAGCCCACGCCCAGGTTGAAGGTGTTCCAGAGATCCTCTTCCGGCACTTCCCCCGCCTCCTGGAGCCAGGTGAAGAGAGCGGGCCGCCGCCAAGCCTGGGCTTCGATCACGCCATGCACGCCCCCCGGCAGACAGCGGGGCAGATTTTCCGGCAGGCCCCCGCCGGTGATGTGGGCCATGCCATGGAGGGGCACGCCGGCCGCCCGCAGCCCCTTCACCAGGTCGCCGTAGAGGGTCGTGGGGGTGAGCAACTGCTCGATCAAGGGGGGCCCGGCTGGATCGAGCCGGGTCTCGGCCGTTACCCCCCGTCGGGTAAGGATGCGACGCACCAGGCTGAAGCCGTTGCTGTGCGCGCCGCTGCTGGCGACGGCGACGATCCGATCGCCGGCCACCACCTGCCGACCGTCGATCCGCTCCTCTTCCTCCACCACCGCCACGCAGAACCCGGCCAGGTCGTACCGGCCGGCCGGATAGAAGCCAGGCATCTCGGCCGTCTCCCCACCGAGCAGGGCGCAGCCGCTGCGGCGGCAGCCCTCGGCGATGCCCTCCACCACCTCGGCCAGCGCCTCAGGGGCCAGGCGGCCGGTGGCGATGTAGTCGAGAAACAGCAACGGCTCGGCGCCACTGGTGATCACGTCGTTGACGCACATCGCCACCAGATCGATGCCGACGCCGTGGTGGCGGCCGTAGTCCTGGGCCAGCTCCAGCTTGGTGCCCACCCCATCGGTGCCAGCCACCAGCAGCGGCCGGCGCATCCCCGCCGGCAGGCGGCAGAGGCCCCCGAAGCCCCCCAGTCCACCGAGCACCTCCGGGCGGCGGGTGCTTTCCACGCTGGCGCGGATGCGGTCGACGAAGGCGCGGCCGGCCACCACGTCCACCCCCGCCGTGCGGTAATCCATCGGCTTTTGACCCGTTTCTCTCCCCGATCCTGCCCGCCCACGCCACCACAGACAGGGGACGGTCCGCGGATTGGCCCAACAAAGCATCAGCCGTGCTGATCACTTTGATCGGATCTGCTGATTGCTCGGCTGTCGTGGTGGGGCCGGCAAGGCCTGTGGCACAGGGGGGGTAGGGGTGTCGATGAAAAAAACTGATCAGTGATTGAAGACGATCTCGCCGACCAAAAACGCCGGCGCACGCCCTTACCTTTGCTGTGTCGTGATTCTTGATAGGAACCCGCCAGGTTCATTCATCACCTTGTCCGGTCGCTTTCTTCGCCACCGTTCCAGTTGATGAATTCGGCCCTCTTCCCTTCCGGGATCAGCAGGGCTTTCGTCACCGCCGGTTTCCGACCGTTATGCGTGCACCTCAACTCCTGGGCGCCGCCGCCCTCCTGATCACCAGTGCCGCCGGCATCGCTCCGGCCTCCGCTGGCAGCTTCCAAGCCGCCACCCCCACATCGGTGGCCATCCTCGAAGCGAACCCCACCCCCTCCTGGGAGGACCGGTTCATCAGGCAGATCCCCCCGGCTCCCCTCGCCCAGGGGCAGCAGATCGCCTCCGCCGCCGTCTCCACCGGCCAGGCGAGCTGGTATGGACCCGGCTTCTATGGCAACCGCACCGCCAGCGGCGAAGTTCTCCGCCCGGGCACCCTCACCGCCGCCCATCGCACCTTGGCCTTCGGCACCCGCGTCCGCGTCACCAACCTCTGGAACGGTCGCACCGCCGTGGTCCGCATCAACGACCGCGGCCCCTTCCATGGCGGTCGCATCATCGACCTCGCCCACGGCGCTGCCCAGGAGCTGGGCGTGACCGCCAGCGGCGTCGCCCAAGTGAAGATCGAAGTGCTCGATTGATCCCCGCGGGATCTCCCGACCCATCCGCCAGATTGGCGGGTGGGTTTTTTGCTGCCTGAAGGGTGGATCTGCTCCGCACCGCTGCCGATCTGGCCCGCTGGCGCCGGAGCGAACCGGGCCAGCCCCTGCATTTCGTGCCCACGATGGGCGCCCTGCACGGGGGCCACGTCGCCCTGCTGCACCGCGCCGCCGAACCCCGCGCCGCCGGGCCGCCGCGGGTGCTGCTGAGCGTGTTCGTCAATCCGCTGCAGTTCGGGCCGGCGGAGGACTTCGCCCGCTACCCCCGCGACCTGGAGCGGGACGCCGCCCTGGCGGCCTCAGCCGGCGCCCACGCCCTGTTCGCCCCCGCCGTGGCGGAGCTTTACCCGCACGGCCCCGAGGAGATCACCCGGGTGCAACCGCCGGCCTCCCTGCAGAGCCAACTTTGCGCCCGTTCCCGACCGGGCCACTTCGACGGGGTGGCGACCGTGGTCTGCCGGCTGCTGGCCTTGGTGCGGCCGGCGCGGGCCCTGTTCGGCGAAAAGGACTGGCAACAGCTGCTGATCCTGCGGCGGGTGGTCGCCGACCTCGGCTTGCCGGTGGTGCTGGAGGGGTGCGCCACGGTGCGCGAGGTGGATGGGCTGGCCCTCAGCTCCCGCAACCGTTATCTCGAGCCACCGCAACGCCGCAGCGCCGCCGCCCTGCCGGCCGCCCTGGCTGCAGCAGGGGCGGAGCTGGGTGCGGGGGCCTCCGCGGAGCAGGCCCTGGCCGGCTGCCGAGCCCGGCTCACCGCGGCCGGGCTGGCGGTGGACTATCTCGAGCTGGTACAGCCGCATACATTGACTGCCAGGCAGGCGCTGGCCGGGCTAACCCTCCTGGCGGCCGCCGTCCACTGCGGCCCGGCCCGCCTGATCGATCACCGCTTCCTGATGACCCGCTCCCCGATTGTCGCCATCGACGGCCCCGCCGGCGCCGGCAAGAGCACGGTCACTCGCGCCTTCGCCCGTCGCCTGGGCCTGGTCTACCTGGACACCGGCGCGATGTACCGGGCCCTCACCTGGTGGGTCCGGGAGCGGGGCGTGGATCCGCGTGACGGTGCCGCCGTGGCGCCCCTGCTGGAAGGCCTCGACTTGCTCTTGGCGGGGGGAGCGGACGGACAGCGGGTGCTGATCAATGGCCACGACGTCAGTGAGGCGATCCGCGCGCCGGAGGTCACTGCCCTGGTGTCCACCGTGGCGGCCCACCCCTGCGTGCGCGAGGCCCTCACCGCCCAGCAGCGGGCGATGGGCCGCAGCGGCGGGCTGGTGGCCGAGGGGAGGGACATCGGCACCGCCGTCTTCCCGGACGCCGAGTGCAAGGTGTTCCTCACCGCCAGCGTGGCCGAGCGGGCCCGGCGCCGGGCGGAGGACCTGCGGCAGCGGGGCTTCGCGGTGCCGGTGCTGGCCGAGCTTGAGGCGGAGATCGCCGAGCGCGACCGCCAGGATTCCTGCCGGGAGGTGG
>JBILEP010000100.1:0-7050 GCA_044352045.1 Cyanobium sp.
CCTGCACTGGGGCATGCGCTATCGGGGCAGCTGGATGGATCCGGCCCGGGTGTTGCGGGCCATGGCGGCCAGTCGGAGCGTTCAGGCGCCAGCGGCCCGCAAGCCCCCTAATGTTGGGGTGCTGCGTTGACCCGCCACTTGCCGTGACGCTCACGCCCCTCACCCCGGCTGACCACACCCTCACCACCCACGAACCCCTGGAGGTGGCCCCAGCGCCGGGCCAGGAGGAGTCGCGCCTACGGGTGAGCGGCGGCTATGCCCTGATGGATTCCCTGCGTCGCCACGGGGTGCGGCACATCTTCGGCTACCCGGGCGGCGCGATCCTCCCCATCTACGACGAACTGCACCAAGCCGAGGCCCGCGGTTGGCTGCGCCACATCCTCGTGCGCCACGAGCAGGGAGGCACCCACGCGGCCGACGCCTACGCCCGCGCCACCGGCCGGGTGGGGGTGTGCTTCGGCACCTCCGGCCCCGGCGCCACCAACCTGGTGACCGGCATCGCCACCGCCCATATGGATTCGGTGCCGATGGTGGTGATCACCGGCCAGGTGCCCCGGGCGGCGATCGGCACCGACGCCTTCCAGGAGACCGACATCTTCGGCATCACCCTGCCGATCGTGAAGCACTCCTGGGTGGTGCGCGACCCGGCCGACATCGCCCGCATCGTCGCCGAGGCCTTTTTGATCGCCGCCAGCGGCAGGCCCGGTCCGGTGCTCATCGACATCCCCAAAGATGTCGGCGCCGAGCTCTTCGACTACGTTCCCGCTGAACCCGGCAGCTCGGTTCCGGCCGGCTTCCGCCCCCATCCCCAACCCGAGCCCGCCGCGATCGAGGCGGCCCTCGCCCTGATCCGCCAGGCCCGCCGCCCCCTGCTCTACGTCGGCGGTGGGGCCATCAGCTCCGGCGCCCACGCCCAAGTGCACGCCCTGGCCGAGCGCTTCCGCCTGCCCGTCACCACCACCCTGATGGGCAAGGGGGCCTTCGATGAGCACCATCCCCTCTCGGTGGGCATGCTTGGCATGCACGGCACGGCCTACGCCAATTTCGCCGTCACCGAATGCGACCTGCTGATCGCCTGTGGCGCCCGCTTCGATGACCGGGTCACCGGCAGGCTGGACAGCTTCGCCCCCCGCGCCCAGGTGATCCACATCGATATCGATGCGGCCGAGGTGGGCAAGAACCGGGTGCCGGAGGTGCCCCTGGTGGCCGATGTGAAGGCCGCCCTCGACGCCCTGCTGGCCGCCTCCGCGGACGAACGGAGCCCCAGCCGCACCGAGGCCTGGCTGGAGCGCATCGACACCTGGAAGCGCCATTACCCCCTGGTGGTGCCCTCCCCCCAAGGGGAGATCGCGCCCCAGGAGGTGGTGGTGGCCCTGCGGGAGCTGGCCCCCACCGCCTATTTCACCACCGATGTGGGTCAGCACCAGATGTGGGCGGCCCAGTTCCTGCGCAACGGACCCCGCCGCTGGATCAGCAGCGCTGGCCTGGGCACGATGGGCTACGGCATGCCCGCCGCCATGGGCGTACAGGTGGCCTTCCCTGGGGAAACCGTGGTCTGCGTGGCCGGCGACGCCAGCATCCTGATGAACATTCAGGAGCTCGGCACTCTCTCCCAGTACGCCCTTCCCGTGAAGGTGGTGGTGCTCAACAACGGCTGGCAGGGGATGGTGCGGCAGTGGCAGGAGAGCTTCTACGAGGAGCGCTATTCCGCCTCCGAGATGACCGGCGGCATGCCCGATTTCAGCGCCCTGGCCGAAGCCTTTGGCGTGCGCGGGGTGCGCATCACCGAGCGGGCCACCCTGCACCAGCAGCTCTCCGATGCGCTGGCCCACCCCGGCCCGGCGTTCATCGAGGTGGTGGTGCGCCGCAACGAGAACTGCTACCCGATGGTGCCCCCTGGAGCCAGCAACGCCCAGATGGTTGGACTTCCCAGCCATCCGGAGCTGGCGATCGACACCATCCGCCAGTGCAACGCCTGCGGTGAGACCACCGCCAGCGCCCATCTGTTCTGCCCCAGTTGCGGCAACAAGCTCTGAGAGCCTCCCCTCCCCCCCACAGCCCTCTCCGCAGCCTGGCCGCAGCCCTGCTGCTCACCATCTCCCTGACCCTCACCCCGCTGCTGGTGTTGGCGGCCACCCTGGGTTCCCTTCCGGCTACCGCCAGCGCCGCCGAGGTGTTGCAGGTCACCGGTCCGGAGCGGCTGGTGATCGGTGATCGCAACCGCAACACCACGGTGCGGTTGGGTTGTGTGGTGGTGCCCCCGGAGTCGGCCGCGGAAGCCACCGAGCTGCTGCGCCGCCTTTTGCCCCGTCGCCGCCGCGTCAACCTGCGGCCGATGGGGGTTCGGGATGGGGAGCTGCTGGCCCGCATCCGCCCGATCGACCCGGAGGAGGGCGATCCGGCCGAGGCGCTGGTGGCCGCCGGCCTCGCCCAGCCCGTCCCCTGCGCCTAACCTGGACGACCATGGGACTGGATCGCACCGCCAAGGGCATCGTGCTCGTGCCCAGCCTGCTGCTGGGGGGTGCCTTCCTGGCGGCCGCCGCCTGGATCGGCGACGGACCGGCGGCGGCGAATCGCCCCCTCGCGCTGGGCCTCGGCACGATGCTCATGGCGGTGGGGCTGTTGGCCCAGCTGCTTCCGGAGAACCGGCCGGAGTCTGGCGAGGGGGAGGACCCAGGCGGCGATTGAACGCCAGCGGCTGTCTACGCTTTGCAACGAAGGGCCGCCGCTTCCCCATCCGGTTCCACAGTCCCATCAGCGAGCTCTCAGCCCTGTGGACGCGACGGAATCCCTGGCCCCTGCCCTGGTGCTCCCGTTGGAGCAAGTGGGCCTGGCCGACATTCCCCGGGTGGGGGGCAAGAACGCCTCCCTCGGCGAAATGCTGCGGCACCTTGGCACGGCGGGGGTGAGGGTGCCGGATGGTTTCGCCACCACCGCCGCCGCCTACCGCCAGCTCCTGCGCCACAACCACCTGCTCCAGCCCCTGGCGGAGCTGCTCCACGCCCTGGACGCCGACGACCTTGCCGCCCTCCAGCAGGCGGGCCGCACCGCCCGGGAGTGGCTGCTGAGGGCCGAAATCCCCGCCGACCTGGCGGAGGCGATCCAGCAGGCTTACCGCGCCATGGGCAGCCCGCCGGTGGCGGTGCGCTCCAGTGCCACGGCCGAGGATCTGCCGGAGGCGAGCTTCGCCGGCCAGCAGGAAACCTTCCTCTACATCGAGGGCGAGCCCGCCCTGCTGGAGGCCTGTCGCCGCTGCTACGCCTCCCTGTTCACCGACCGGGCGATCTCCTACCGCCAGCTGCACGGCTACAACCACCTGGAGGTGTCCCTCTCGATCGGCGTGCAGCGCATGGTGCGGGCCGATCAGGCCAGCTCCGGGGTGATGTTCACCATCGACACCGAATCGGGCTTCCGCAACGCCGTGCTGCTCACCGCCGCCTGGGGCCTGGGGGAGACGGTGGTGCAGGGGGCGGTCAACCCGGATGAGTGGTTGGTGTTCAAGCCCACTCTGGAGGCGGGATTCGCGCCGATCCTCAGCCGCCGCCGTGGCAGCAAGGCGATCCGCATGGTGCGCTGCGCCCCCGGCGATGGCGACAATGCCCGACCGGTGCGCATCGAGCCGGTGCCGCCGGAAGCCCGGGAGCGCTTCGCCCTGCGCGACGACGAGGTGCTCACCCTGGCCCGCTGGGCCTGCCGCATCGAGGCCCATTACTCCGCCCTGCGCGGCGCCCCCACGCCGATGGACATCGAGTGGGGCAAAGATGGGGAGGAGGGGGAGCTGTTCATCCTCCAGGCCCGCCCCGAAACCGTGGAGTCGCGCCGTAGCGGTGCCGTGCTGCGCAGCTGGCAGCTCGAACCCCACAGCCAGCAGCCGATTGTGAGCGGCCAGGCGATCGGCGCCTCGGTGAGCAGCGGCATGGTGCGGGTGATCCGCGATCCCTCGGAGATCGACCGCTTTCGCAACGGCGATCTGCTCGTCACCGGCCGCACCGACCCCGACTGGGAACCGATTCTGCGACGGGCCAGCGGCGTGGTGACCGACCAGGGCGGGCGCACCTGCCACGCGGCGATCATCGCCCGGGAGATGGGCATCACCGCGATCGTCGGCACCGGGGATGGCAGCCGCCGCATCGCCGACGGCCAGACGGTGACAATCAGCTGCTGCGAGGGTGATGTGGGCCACGTTTACCCCGGCGCCCTGCCGTTTCACGTGCAGGAGCGCGACCTGGGGGAACTGCCACCCACCCGCACCCGCATCCTGATGAATGTGGGCAACCCCCAGGAGGCGTTCCAGCAGGCGGCCATCCCCTGTGACGGGGTGGGGCTGGCCCGCTTGGAATTCATCATCGCCAACCACATCCGTGTGCACCCCTTGGCCCTGCTGGAGCCCGGCCGGGTGAGCGATGCGGCCGAGCGCCAGGCGATCGCTGAACTCAGCCGCGGCTATGACCATCCCGGCGATTACTACGTGGATCTGCTCGCCCAGGGGATGGCGCGCATCGCCGCCGCCTTCCATCCCCGGCCGGTGATCCTGCGCTTCTCCGACTTCAAGAGCAACGAATACGCCCGCCTGCTGGGGGGCGCGGCCTTTGAGCCGAAGGAGGAAAACCCCATGCTCGGCTGGCGGGGCGCCTCCCGCTATTGCTCGCCGGCCTTCCGCGAGGCCTTTGGGCTCGAATGCCGGGCCCTGAAGCGGGTGCGCGATGCCATGGGTCTCACCAATGCGATTCCGATGGTGCCCTTCTGCCGCACGCCGGAGGAGGGCGAACGGGTGCTGGCGGAGATGGAGCGCCAGGGGCTGCGGCGCGGCGAGAACGGCCTGCAGGTGTACGTGATGTGCGAGCTGCCCAGCAATGTGCTGGGGGCGGCGGCCTTCGCCGAGCGCTTTGATGGCTTCTCGATCGGCTCCAACGACCTCACCCAGCTCACCCTCGGCCTCGACCGGGATTCGGCCCTGGTGGCGGAGCTGTTCGATGAGCGCCACGAGACCGTGAAGGCGATGATCCGCCTGGCGATCCGCACCGCCAAGGCCTGCGGGCGGCGCATCGGCATCTGCGGCCAGGCGCCGAGCGATTACCCGGAATTCGCCCGTTTCCTGGTGGAGGAGGGCATCGATTCGATCAGCCTCAACCCCGACGCCGTGGTGGCCACCCGCATCGCCATCGCCGCCCTGGAGCAGGAGCGCAGCGGCGCCGCCGTCGGCGGCTGATGCTGCCACGATGGAGCCCGTCCCTAATCCGCTTCGCCCCTGCCGAAGCGAACCCCGGTGCTGCGCCTGAGCGAACTGAAGCTGCCGCTCGACCACAGCGAGGCGGATCTGCGCGAGGCCATCGCCCGTCGCCTGCGCCTGCCGCCCGCGGCCGTGCGCGCCCATCGCCTGGTGAAGCGCAGCGTCGATGCCCGACGCCGCGGGGCGATCCGCCTGGTCTACAGCCTCGATCTCGACCTCGACCTCGATGGAGCAGCCCGACAGCGACTGCTACGGCGCTTCGCGGGTGATCCCCACCTGCGGCCGGCCCCGGATGAGGCCTACCGGCCGGTGGCCCTGCTGGGGAAGGGGCAGCCGCCGCCGCTGCGGCCGGTGGTGGTGGGCGCCGGCCCATGCGGCTACTTCAGTGCGCTGGTGCTGGCGGAGATGGGGCTGCGACCCCTGCTGCTGGAGCGGGGCCTGCCGGTGCGGGAGCGGAGCGCCGCCACCTTCGGCTTCTGGCGGGGGCTGCGGGATCTCGATCCCGAGGCCAACGCCCAGTTCGGCGAGGGGGGAGCCGGCACCTTCTCCGATGGCAAGCTCTACAGCCAGGTGAGTGAACCGGCTCCCTACGCCCGCAAGGTGCTGGAGGAGCTGGTGCGCTGCGGCGCCAACCCGGAGATCCTCACCCGCCACCACCCCCACATCGGCACGTTCAAGCTGGCCACGGTGGTGCGGGGTCTGCGGGCGCAAATCGAGCGCCTCGGCGGCGAGATCCGCTTCCGCAGCAGGGTGGACGGCTTGGAGCTTGAGCCCTGCAGCCGCCAGTTGCGGGCCGTGATCCTGGCGGACGGGAGCCGACTGGAGGCGGAGCGCCTGGTGCTGGCCATCGGCCACAGCGCCCGCGACAGCTTCGCCATGCTCCAGCGCCTCGGGGTGGCGATGGAGGCCAAGCCCTTCGCCGTGGGGGTACGGATCGAGCACCCCCAGAGCCTGATCGACCGGGCCCGCTGGGGGGAGGCGGCGGGGCATCCGCGCCTGGGGGCGGCGGAGTACAAGCTGGTGCACCACTGCCGCGGGGAGGGTCTGGAAGGTCGGGTCGTCTACAGCTTCTGCATGTGCCCGGGGGGGCTGGTGGTGGGGGCCACCTCGGAGCCCGGCTGCGTGGTGACCAACGGCATGAGCCAGCACACGCGCAATGAGCGCAATGCCAACAGCGGCATTGTGGTCAACGTGGAAGTGGCCGATCTGGAGCCCTGGCAGCGCTACCCCGGCGATCCGCTGGCCGGGGTGGCGTTCCAGCGCCATTGGGAGGCGATGGCGTTCAAGGCGGGCGGCGGCACCTATCGGGCGCCGGCCCAATGGTTGGGAGATTTCCTGGCGGATCGCGCGAGCGGCACGCTTCCACCGGCACAGAAAGCTGGTGAAGAACTGGCTGGCGAGCCTGTGCTGGGCGGCTCGTATCAGCCCGGTGTACGGATGGGGGATCTGCAGACGTGCCTGCCCCCCTTTGTGCTGGCGGCGATCCGGGAGGCCCTGCCGGCGTTTGGGAAGCAGTTGAGCGGCTTCCTGGATGCGGGGGCCCTGATCACCGCGATCGAGACGCGCACATCATCACCGCTGAGGATGCCGCGCCATCCCCATACCCTGGAGAGCGTGAACACCCCCGGGGTGTATCCCGGGGGCGAGGGGGCGGGTTACGCCGGAGGGATCCTCTCGGCAGCGATCGATGGCATCAAGCTGGCAGAGGCGGTGGGCCTCAGCCTTCTTCCTCCTCCGCACCGAGGGGAACCAGGCGAATCTGCTTGCGGCCGAGCTTGATCTCGAACTCGTCGCCGGGCTTGAGGTCGAGCATGGCGGTG
>JBILEP010000101.1:0-7032 GCA_044352045.1 Cyanobium sp.
CTTCGTGCCGCCGTACGAATCCACGGTCACCGAGCGCCTCTGGAACGCAGGGGCGGTACTGCTGGGCAAAACGAACCTCGATGAGTTCGCCATGGGCAGCTCCACCGAGACCTCCGCCTTCGGTCCCAGCCGCAACCCCTGGGATCCGGAGCGGGTGCCCGGCGGCAGTTCCGGCGGCAGCGCCGCCGCCGTGGCGGCCGGTGAATGCCTCGCTGCCCTGGGGTCGGACACCGGCGGCTCGATCCGTCAGCCCGCCTCCTTCTGTGGTGTGGTGGGTCTCAAGCCCACCTACGGCCGCGTCAGCCGCTGGGGGCTGGTGGCCTTCGCCAGCTCCCTCGACCAGGTGGGGCCCTTCTCCACCAGCGTGGCGGATGCGGCTGAAGTGCTGCAGGTGATCGCCGGCGCCGACGCCCGCGACGCCACCTGCCTCAAGGCCCCGGTGCCCAATTACGTGGCCGCCCTGGAGGGGCCACTTCAGGGACTGCGGGTGGGCCTGATCCGCCAGTGCTTCCAGGAGCAGGGCCTCGACGCGGAGGTGAAGGCCTCGGTGCTGGCCGCCGCCGACCTCCTCCAGTCCCTCGGTTGCGAGCTGCAGGAGATCGACTGCCCCCGCTTCGACGACGGCATCGCCACGTACTACGTGATCGCCCCCTCCGAGGCCTCCGCCAACCTGGCCCGCTACGACGGCGTGAAGTACGGCTACCGCAGCGATGGCGCCGCCAACCTGGCGGAGATGACGGCCCGCAGCCGCGCCGAGGGCTTCGGCGATGAGGTGCAGCGCCGCATCCTGATCGGCACCTATGCCCTCTCGGCGGGCTACGTCGACGCCTACTACCGCAAGGCCCAGCAGGTGCGCACCCTGATCCGTCGCGATTTCGACCGCGCCTTCGAGAGCGTGGATGTGCTGCTCTCGCCCACCTCCCCCAGCACCGCCTTCCGCTTCGGCGCCCACGCCGACGACCCCCTGGCGATGTACCTGGCCGACCTGCTGACGATCCCGGCCAACCTCGCCGGCCTGCCGGCGATCAATGTGCCCTGCGGTTTCGACACGGCGGGCCTGCCGATCGGTCTGCAACTGATCGCCGGCGTTCTTGAGGAGGAGAAGCTGCTGCGGGTGGCGCACCAGTACGAGCGGGCCGCCCGGGTCATGGAGCGGCGCCCCGCTGCCCCCCTGGCCGCCTGAGCCGCCCCGCCTCGGCGAGGTACCCCACATCTGGTGGTGTTTGCGGCGGCGAGCGGCCAAGGGCCGCTGTCCCTTGTGCTCTCCCCTAACGTGAGGGCCAGACCGACGCCGCCGCGCCGTGCCCTTCGTTCCCCTCCATAACCACAGCGACTACAGCCTCCTCGATGGGGCCAGCCAGTTGCCGGCAATGGTGGAGCGGGCCGTGGAGCTGGGCATGCCCGCCCTGGCCCTCACCGATCACGGGGTGATGTACGGCGCCATCGAGCTGCTCAAGCTCTGTGCCAAGGCCGGCATCAAGCCGATCATCGGCAACGAGATGTATGTGATCAATGGCACGATCGACGACGAGCCGGTGAAGAAGGAGCGCCGCTACCACTTGGTGGTGTTGGCGAAAAATGCAGTCGGCTATCGCAATCTGGTCAAGCTCACCAGCATCAGCCATCTGCGTGGCATGCGCGGCCGCGGCATCTTCGCCCGCGCCTGCATCGACAAAGACCTGCTGCGCCAGTACAGCGAAGGGTTGATCGTGGCCACCGCCTGCCTCGGCGGCGAGGTGGCCCAGGCGATCCTGCGGGGTCGGCCCGATGCCGCCCGTGATGTGGCCCGCTGGTACCAGGAGGTGTTCGGCGACGACTTCTATCTGGAGATCCAGGACCACGGCGGCATTGAGGACCGGATCGTCAACACCGAGATCGCCCGCATCGGCGCCGAGCTGGGCATCGAGCTGATCGCCACCAACGACGCCCACTACCTCACCAGCGGCGATGTGGAGGCCCACGACGCCCTGCTCTGCATCCTCACCGGCAAGTTGATCAGCGATGAGAAGCGGCTGCGCTACACCGGCACCGAGTTCATCCGCAGCGAAGCGGAGATGGGGCGATTGTTCGCCGACCATCTCGAGCCGGAGCTGATCAGCCGCGCCATCGCCAACACCGGTCTGGTGGCCGACAAGGTGGAGGACTACGACATCCTCGGCCGCTACCAGATGCCCCGCTTTCCGATCCCGGAGGGCCACACGGCGGTCTCCTACCTGCGGGAGGTGGCCGAGCAGGGTCTCTGCCAACGGCTGAAGCTGGACGCGGCCAGCGCCTTCCCGCCCGAGTACGGCGAGCGGCTGGCCTTTGAGCTGCAGGTGATGGAGCAGATGGGATTCCCCACCTACTTCCTGGTGGTGTGGGACTACATCCGCTTTGCCCGGGAGAACGGCATCCCGGTGGGACCGGGCCGCGGATCGGCGGCCGGCTCGCTGGTGGCCTACGCCCTGAGGATCACCAACCTCGATCCGGTCACCACCGGTCTGCTGTTCGAGCGCTTCCTCAACCCCGAACGCAAGTCGATGCCGGATATTGACACCGACTTCTGCATCGAGCGCCGCGGCGAGGTGATCGACTACGTCACCCGCCAGTACGGTGAGGACAAGGTGGCCCAGATCATTACCTTCAACCGCATGACCTCCAAGGCGGTGCTCAAAGATGTGGCCCGCGTGCTCGACATCCCCTATGGCGATGCCGATCGCCTGGCCAAGCTGATCCCGGTGGTGCGCGGCAAGCCGGCCAAGCTCAAGGAGATGATTGGAGCGGAATCACCGGCGCCGGAATTTCGCGAGAAGTACGAGAAGGATCCCCAGGTCAAGCACTGGGTGGATCTGGCGATGCGCATCGAGGGCACCAACAAAACGTTTGGTGTCCATGCCGCCGGTGTGGTGATCGCCGCCGATCCGCTCGATGAGCTGGTCCCCCTGCAGCGCAACAACGATGGCCAGGTGATCACCCAGTACTTCATGGAGGATGTGGAATCCATGGGGCTGCTGAAGATGGACTTCCTCGGCCTCAAGAACTTGACAATGATCGAGAAGACCCTGGCGCTGGTGGAGCAGAGCAGCGGCCAGCGCCTCGATCCCGATGCCCTGCCCGCCGAGGATCCCGACACCTTCGCCCTGCTGGCCCGCGGCGATCTCGAAGGCATCTTCCAGCTCGAATCCAGCGGCATGCGCCAGATCGTGCGTGATCTCAAGCCCTCTTCCCTGGAGGACATCTCCTCAATCCTGGCCCTCTACCGCCCCGGCCCTCTCGATGCCGGACTGATCCCCAAGTTCATCCACCGCAAACACGGCAAGGAGGCGATTGATTTCGCCGATCCGCGCCTGCAGCCGATCCTGCAGGAAACTTACGGAATCATGGTCTACCAGGAGCAGATCATGAAGATTGCCCAGGATCTGGCTGGCTATTCCCTCGGTGAGGCGGACCTGCTGCGGCGGGCGATGGGCAAGAAGAAGAAAAGCGAAATGGAAAAGCACCAGGGCCTCTTCGTCGAGGGGGCCACCCAGCGGGGTGTGGCGCCGAACACCGCTGAGCAACTCTTCGAGCAGATGGTGCTCTTCGCCGAGTACTGCTTCAACAAGAGCCACTCCACCGCCTATGGCGCCGTCACTTATCAGACCGCGTACCTCAAGGCCCACTATCCGGTGGCCTACATGGCCTCCCTCCTCACCGTCAACGCCGGTCAGAGCGACAAGGTGCAGCGCTATATCGCCAACTGCCTGGCGATGGGCATCGAGGTGTTGCCGCCGGATGTGAATGCCTCGGGCATCGATTTCACCCCCGTCGACAGCCGCATCCTCTTTGGCCTCTCGGCCGTTCGCAACCTGGGGGACGGGGCGATTCGGCTGCTGATCGAATCCCGCCAGGCCGATGGACCTTTCGCCTCCCTGGCCGAGCTCTGCGACCGCATCCCCTCCCAGCAGCTCAACCGGCGCGCCATCGAGTCGCTGATCCATTGCGGAGCCCTCGATGGCCTGGAGGGCGGCGCCAACCGGGCCCAGCTGATGGCCGATCTGGATCTGGTGCTGGAGTGGGCCGGCGCCCGCGCCCGCGACCGGGCCAGTGGTCAGGGCAACCTCTTCGACCTGCTCGCCGGCGCTGGCGCCGCCAGTCCAGCGGCCAGCAGCGCAGGCGATGGTGGCACCGCCCCGAAGGCGGCGCCAGTGCCCGACTACCCCTCTAGCGAGAAGCTCAAGCTAGAGAAGGAGCTGCTCGGCTTCTACCTCTCCGATCACCCGCTGCGCCAGCTGGCGAGCCGGGTGAAGTTGCTCTCACCGATCGGTCTGGCAAACCTCGAGGAGCAGCCCGACAAGGCCAGCATCTCGCTCGTGGTGATGGTGCCGGAGCTGCGCCAGGTGACCACCCGCAAGGGAGATCGCATGGCGGTGCTGCAGCTGGAAGACCTTACCGGCAGCTGTGAGGCGGTGGTCTTCCCCAAGAGTTACGCCCGCCTGGCGGATCACCTGATGGTGGACGCCCGGCTCCTGGTCTGGGCGAGCGTCGATCGCCGCGACGATCGGGTCCAGTTGATCGTCGAGGACTGCCGCAGCATTGAGGATCTGCAATTGGTGTTGGTGGATCTGGCGCCTGAGCAGGCCGCGGACATCGCCATCCAGCACCGTCTGCGCGAATGCCTGAGCCGCCATCGCCCCGCCCAGGACCAGGCGGGGGTGCGGGTTCCGGTGGTGGCCTGCCTGCGGGATGGCAGCCGCCAGGTGTTTGTGCGCCTCGGGCCCCAGTTCTGCGTGGCCGATGCCAGCGCCGCCCTGGCGACCCTGACCTCGGCGGAGTTTTCGGCCCGCCTCCGCTCTCCCCTCGGCACCGAGGCCGCCTGAGAGGCGATGGTTCAGCTGCCCTGGCGCATCGCCCGCACCGATTCGCGGATCCGGCCGATGTTCAAGGGAATCTGCTCCAGGCCCAGCAGGGTTCCGCTCGCTTCCTCCCAGCTGGCGGAGATCACGCCGTAGCTCAGGCCCACCAGGCCCAGCAGGAACAGGGCGCCGGAGCCCAGCAGCGTGACCACCGGTTGGATCGTGAGGATGCCGCGGGAGACCAGCAGATAGCTGGCGATGATCACCCCCATCCCCAGAACGCTCGGGATGCCGGTGGCGATCGCGATGCGTCGGGCCATTCGCTTGGCCACGGCGTCAGGGATGACCTGGGCGCCGGTGGGCTTGGCCGCCGATTTGCCACCGACTTTCCCCACAGCCTTGGCGCTGGGGCGGCTGCTGCCGAAGGCTTTCGGGTCCCGCTGACGGGCCATCGGACGACTCAGCCCCGGATGCCGAGCTTCTCGATCAAGGCGGCGTAGCGCTCCTCGCTCTGGTTGCGCAGGTAGCCGAGCAGGCGCTTGCGCCGGCCGATCATTTTCAGCAATCCCTGGCGGGAGGAGAAATCGTGGATGTTCTTCTGCAGATGGCCGCTGAGTTGCTGAATCCTCTCGCTCAGCATCGCCACCTGCACCTCCACCGATCCGGTGTCGGTGGGGTGGGTTTGATGCCCGTTGATCAATTCCTGCTTCTTGGTGGTGGTAAGCGACATGGACGGCGCCCCGGGCGCGGACGTGCAAACAACAACTTTACCGCGCGAGGGATTCGCTTCAGGCCGCCGGCCGCGACAGCCAGCGCAGCGATTCGCGGATCCAGTCATCGCAGGGGGCACCTTCCGGCAGGCCGCTGGCCACCGCCCGCAGGGCCCGATGGATCTCCAGCGGCTCGTAGCCCAGGGTGGCCAGGGTGAGTTGCAGCTCCACCCGCTGGTCGTCCGCCAGGCCGGCGGCCCCCTCCCCCGCCTCCGCCTCGCTCTCCTCCCCCTGCAGGCCCCCCACCAGGGCGGGGAAGCGATCCTGCAGACGCTGGCGCAGCTCCACCGCCAGCCGCTCAGCGATGCGGCGCCCCACCCCTGGCGCCTGGCTGAGCCGGCGCAGGTCGGCCTGCACGATCGCCCGGGCCAGCTCCTCGGCCTCCATCACCCCCAGGAGTCCCAGGGCCATCTGGGGGCCCACCCCGCTCACCGCCACCAGCTCCCGGAACAGATCCCGCTCGCGGCGGGCCGGAAACGCGTAGAGCGTCCAGCCGTCCTCCCGCACCTGGGTGTGCACGTGCAGGGCGACGCTGCTGCCGGACTCCGGCAGGCTCCGCCAGTGGCGAGCGCTGATCTGCACCTCGTACCCCACCCCGTGGCAGATCAGCAGCGCACCGAAGCGCGGCGCCCGTTGCCACGGTTCGGCGAGACGCCCCTCCAGCCAGCTGATCATGGACCCATCTCCATCGGCCCCCATGCTGCCCCCCCTGCCAACCCCCGCTCCGGCTCCGCGCCGCCTCGCCTTCCCGCTTCCCCTCGCACGCCTGCGGCGCTCCCTGGCGGCCCTCAGCCTGCTTCTGGCCCTGCTGCTGCCCCTTGGCCTCAGTGGTTGCAGCAGCGTTGGCCAGCCCCCCCAGCGGCTGCTCCTCGACGCGTTGGCCCTGCAGATCCACCTCACCCAGGACCAGGTGGCCGATGCCCTGGGCCTGGAGAGCGGCGGGCTGCCCGAGGTGAGCCGCGTGCGGGTGGAGCAGCAGCAGGCGCTGCGGATCGGCGAAGCCCGGGGGCTGCGGCTGACGGGCCGCTTTGACTGGCGCCTGAGCGGCGATCCGATCCGGGTCGACAGCCCTTTCACCCTTTACCTGCAGCGTGGTGAGCGGGGCGAAAGCTGGCGCCTGGCCCAGCCCACCGCCAGCGCCGAGGCCATCGGCACCGCCCAGGACTGGTTCACCTATCCACTGCCCCTGCCAGGGGAACGGCGCCCCGGCTGAGGTCCCATGGGCGGCTGGCTCAGCAGCGTGGCGCCCATCACCGCCAGGGCCCCGATCAGCGTGCGCAGCTCAATCGTTTCGGCGAAGAACAGCCAGCCCCACAATGCCGCGAACACCACCTGGGCGTAGCTCAGGGCCGTCGCCCGCGCCGCTGGCAGGCCTGTCAATCCTTGGGTCACCCCCATCTGCCCCAGCTGGGTGAACAGACCCATCCCCACCAGCCAGGCCGCTTCCC
>JBILEP010000102.1:0-7009 GCA_044352045.1 Cyanobium sp.
TCGGCTCAGGTGTTGAGATCCCGGGCCATCGACTTGAACGGGTCGATCGCGCCGGGCTTTGCCGTGCCGGT
The DNA here is from genome assembly GCA_044352045.1 of Cyanobium sp. Classification (GTDB taxonomy): domain Bacteria; phylum Cyanobacteriota; class Cyanobacteriia; order PCC-6307; family Cyanobiaceae; genus Cyanobium. The sequence goes on from JBILEP010000102.1 coordinate 72, forward strand.
GTCGGAACCCGTGGTTTCGTTTGCCTCCTTGGGCTTGCGCAGGGCCGCCGGGGCCACCCCAGGCGCGTTGACCGCCACGGCGGAGCCCTTCATGCGCTGGTCCAGTTCGGCCTGGCTGATCTGTTTGGCGAAGGTTTTCTTCACCGGTTTCGGCACACCATCGCTGAGCTTCACCTCGGTTTCCTCAGGATTGATGCCCGCCAGGCCGGGGCTCATCTTCTCGAGCCGGGCCTCCATCGAGGCCACTTCCGCCACCATCTCCTTGCCTCCGGGACTGTCGGAGGTGCCGGGGAAAGTGCGGCGGATCGTGTTCGAGCGCCGCATGAATTCGACATTGCCCAGGCTCTTGGAGCTGTCGGCATCCAGGAAGAAGGCGTCGTCTTTGTTGGTTGGATTGGCTTCGGCGGCGTTGCCGGCGACCTTCGGGCCGGAGGCGCCTGCGCCCTTGTCCCGGAAGCGATCGAACAGACCCATCGCAAGTGTTGGCTGACGGTCAGCAAACCCTAGCGACCATCGAGCGCCAGACCGTGGCTATCGGTGCCACAACTCATCAAAAGGCCACGGCGCCGCAGGTCGGCGGCGATCACTTCGCACACCAGCGGCGTGGGCTGCCAGCGAGGCCCCATGGTGTAGTCGTACCAGGCCTCGGCCCCATCGAACCCCAGCTCGGCCGCCGCCGCGATCAGCCGCTGATGGGGCAGGCGGTAGCGGGCGGGGTGGGCCAGCAGCGCCAGGCCGCCGGCGGCCTGGATCGCCGCCAGCACGGCCTCGGCCCGCAGGGCTTCCCCCACCACGGCCGCTCCCTGCAGGTAAGGGGTGAGGCTGGGGTGGTGGTCGCGGTAGCCGAGGGCCAGCACGTGCACGAGGCACCCCTCCAGCAGACAGCTGATCTCCACGCCCCGCCAGAGGGTGGGCACCGGCTTGCCGGTGCCCCCAGGGGCGACGCTGTGGGCGGCGAAATGGGCCGCCACTTCCCGATAGGCGCCGCCGTTGTGGTGGTCGGTGATCGCCAGGTGTTCCAGGCCGAGGCGCAGGGCCTCCTCCGCCAGGGCGATGGGCGCCAGGCTGCCGTCACTGCAGAGGGAGTGGCAGTGGAAGTTCAGCCGGCTGGGGCAGTGGGCCGGATCCACGTCCGCGAGCACCGCCGCCAGGGGATGGTCCCGGGCTTCAGGGCGCAGTGCCATCGCCTCCAGCCTCCGCGGCAAGGGCCAGACCCTCGGCCCGCAAGCGGCGCCAACGGGCATAGAACTGGATCGAGCCGGCCATCGCCACCACCAGGGCCACCAGGAACCAGGTGGCAGCACCGGTGGGGAACTGGTCCTTGAACACCACCAGCATGACCACGATCACCAGCAACAGCGTGGGCAGTTCGTTGAGCGCCCGCAGCTGGCGGGCGCTCCAGCCGCATTCGCCCCGCGCCAGACGCCCCATCAGGCGGTAGCAGAAAGCGTGATAGCCCAGCAGGGCCACCACGAAGCCGAGCTTGGCGTGCATCCAGCCCTGCTGCAGCCAGCCGGGGTTGACGCTGAGCAGGCCGGCCGCGCAGAGCACGGCCACCACCATCCCCGGGGTGGTGATGATGTTGGCCAGGCGCCGCTCCATGACGGCGTACTGGGCCTGGAAGGCCTGGCGCAGGGCCGGCTCCAGCTGCTCCGCCTCGCGGTGGTAGATGAACAGGCGCACGAGGTAGAAGAGCCCGGCGAACCAGACGACCACGCCGACGATGTGGAGCGTCTTGAACCAGAGGTAGGCCCCAGGGGGCCAGGCGAGGGCAGCAGGCATGGGGCGAGGGCGACCGGAGCGCGGCGGCGACCGTGGCGGCGCTGGGCCGGAGGGGGAGGGACAACCAACCTTCTCAGGCTAGGGGGTGCCCGGCTGATCGCCGGCCCCAGCCTGCCGATGGCGGGCCGCGCTGGCGCGGATGGCGGCGCGTTCCCCCGCCGGGATCCGCTCCAGCTGTTTGATCATCAGGCCCATGCGGGGATTGTTGGCGAGGCTGGCGGCGTGGCGGTCGAGAAAATCCCAGTAGAAGGTGTTGAAAGGGCAGGCCCGCGGGCCATGGCGCTGCTTCACGTCGTACTGGCAACCTTTGCAGTAGGTGCTCATGCGGTTGATGTAGCTGCCGCTGGCTGCGTAGGGCTTGCTGGCGAGCAGGCCCCCATCGGCGAACAGGCCCATGCCGATCACATTGGTTTGCATCACCCAGTCGTGACCGTCAATGAACTGGCGGTGGAACCAAGCGGTGAACGCCTGGGGATCCAGCCCGGCCAGCAGCCCGTAGTTGGCCAACACCATCAGCCGCTGGATGTGGTGGGCGTAGGCGGTGGCATGAAGCTCGGCCAGCACCGTATCCATGCAGGCCATGCCGCTCTCGCCCAATGCCTCCAACCAGGGCGGCAGCGGCTCGCTGGCGCCGAAGTGGTTGCGGCTGGGGTAGTCCGGCCCGAACCAGTGGTACAGACCGTGGGTGTACTCCCGCCAGCCGAGGATCTGGCGGATCACCCCCTCCAGGCTGGCCAGCGGTGAGGCCTGATCCCGACCGGCTTCCTCCAGTCGGCGGATCACCTCGAGGGGATGGAGCAGGCCGAGGTTGAGATAGGGGCTGAGCAGGGCGTGCCAGAGGGTGGGTTGGCCGCTCACCATGGCGTCCTGGTAAGGGCCGAAGCCGTCGAGGCGGGTGGCCAGGAAATGCTCCAGCGCCTCCAGGGCCTGGGCGCGGTTCACCCCCCAGCCGAAGGGTCGGCAGGCCCCTGGCAAGGGCGGCAGGCCGGTGGCGCGCCGCTCTTGGTCCAGTCGCTCCACCTTGGCCATCACCGCCTCGGTGATGGCATCGGCGGCGAAGCGCAGAGGTGTCGGGCCCTGCAGGCCCTTCGGCGGCGCCTTGCGGTTCTCGCTGTCGTAGTTCCACTGGCCGCCCAGGGGCGCCGTGCCCGCCCGGCCGCCCGCGCCAGGCTCCATCAGCACCTGGAAGCGGCGGCGCCCCTCCCGGTAGAAGAATTCCATCCGCAGCTGCCGATAGGGGCGGGCCCAGTCGGCGAACTCCTGCCGGCTCCAGAGGAAGGCGTTGGAGGGGTGCCACACCACCTGCAGCGGGTGCCGCTCCGCCACGTTGGCGAGGACTCCCTCGATACCGGAGCGGAAGGGCCGGTCCGCTGGCTCCATCAGGTGCAGCTCCCGGATGGAGTGGTCCTCCACCCAGGCCGTCAGTGCGCTGCTGAAGTCGTCGGCCTCCCGGTGCTCCACCGCCCAGCCCGCTGCCGCGAGCTCGGCGGCGAAATGGCGCATCGCGCTCCATACCAGCACCAGCTTCTGGCGGTGGTAGCTCCGCCGCGCCAGCACCGAGGCGCTCTCGATGAGCAGCACCCGCGCCTCAGCGGGGCGGAATCGGGCCAGGGCGGCCTGGCCCGCGTGCAGCTGATCGCCCAGCACCCACACCCCCACCGCCATGGACCGCCATCGCCGGTTTCAAGCGGGAGTCTCGTTCACCATCCGCCGGTACCGTTCCCAGAGTGCGGGGCCCTGTTTCCCCATGGCGAACCATCGCCGCGGCATGCGGCCGCTCCCCCCACCCTGGCGAGCGATGCCAGCCACGCCTCCACCTGCGCGGAAAGCCCCAGCGCGCCTTCCCGTGCTGCTGCTGACGGCGGCCTGGCTGATCGCCCCTGCTGTCTCCAGCAGGGCAAACCCGCATCCGCCCCAGCCAGCCGTTGGCGCACCGCCGCTCGCCCCGGTCAGCCGCGTCGATCTGAACCGCTATGCCGGTCTCTGGCACGAAATCGCCCGCCTTCCCAACCGCTTCCAGCGGCAGTGTGCGCGCGACAGCCTGGCGCTCTACACCCTGCGCTCGGATGGCGGGATCGCCGTGTTGAATCAGTGCTTCAAGCGCAACGGCGCGGTGGATCAGGCCCGCGGAGTGGCCCGCGTCATCGATCCGGTCTCCCAGGCCCGGCTGAGGGTGAGCCTGGTGAGCTTTCTGGGTTGGCGACCCTTCTGGGGGGACTACTGGATCATCGGACTCGACCCTGACTATCGCTGGGCGATCGTGGGGGAGCCCAGACGCCGCTTCGGCTGGATTCTCTCCCGCAGCCGCTCCCTGGATCCGATCTCCCTGGAGCGCATCGAGGCAATTCTGGAAAGCAACGGCTACACGCCCAGCCAGTTCCAGTTCGCTGCGACAAAATCCTCCCCTTGAAAGGGTTCAGGTGGCTTCGCCCGCCATGCGACAAGCCCTGCGTGCCACGGCGGCCGCGTAACTCCGCTCCACCAGCCCCTGCGGTGGGCTGAGCGCCCCGTTGCGGCAGTCCACCACCAGGCGTTCACGGTGCCCCCGCTGATCGCTCACCCGCAGGCGCAGTTGCCAGTGATACTGAGCGCTGCGGCTGAAAGCGTCGCCGCATACCGGACCCACGCAGAGCCCGGGTGCCGCCATCACCCCGTTCGGCATTCCCAGGAGGATCAGCAGCATCAGCCCGATCACCAGGCGGGCGAGCGGCGACGGAATCAAGGCCAAATCGCCAGGCGCGGATTGCCCCATCCTGGCCTCTCAGCCCGTCCCCTCGTCGGCCGCCTCGGCGGGCGGATGGAAATACTCCCAGACCTGCCGCGCCAGGGCCGGGCCGATGCCGGGCGCCGCGGCGATCGCCTCGGCACTGGCCAGCTGAATGGCGTCGATCGAGCGGAAGTGGGCCAGGAGGTCGCGCACCCGCTTCGGCCCCAGTCCGGCAATGTCGCTGAGTCGTGAGCGCTTCATCCGCTCTCCCCGCTGCTGGCGGTGATAGGTCACGGCGAAGCGGTGGGCCTCATCCCGCAGCCGGCGCAGCAGCGCCACCCCCAGTTGTTCGGGATCGCTCTCCAGGGGTTGCTTGGCCCCCGGGACGAACACCTCCTCCCGCTGTTTGGCCAGGGAGCAGACCACCAGCTCCTCGTGCAGATCCAATTCCCGCAGGGCCTCCATCACCGCCGAAAGCTGCCCCTTGCCGCCATCGATCATCACCACATCCGGCCAGTCGTTCAGGCCGCCGGTGTGCAGGGCCGTGTCGGCGCTGCGCCGCAAGGCCACCAGATCGGCACCCTCTGCCTTGGCCTTGGCCCAGCGGCGGAAGCGGCGCCGCATGATCTCCGCCATCGCCATGAAATCGTCGGAGTGCCCGGCCTGGATCGAGCTGCTCTGGATCCGGTAGCGGCGGTAGTGCTGGCGGGCCGGCAGGCCGTCAACGAACACCACCTGGGAGGCCACGGCGTCGCTGCCCTGGATGTGGCTGATGTCGAAGCCCTCGATGCGGCGCGGCGCGGCGGAAAGTTCCAGCAGCTGGGCCAGATCCTCGGTGGCGAGCAGGTTCTGCTCGCTGGCCCGCTGGGCCCGCTGCAATTCATAGCCGGCGTTGCGCTCCACCAGTTCGATCAGCTCCGCCTTCTGCTGGCGCTGGGGCACCGCCAGCCGCACCCGCCGGCCCCGGCGCTCCGACAGCCATTCCGCGATCAGCTCCTGTTGGGGCAGGGGATGCTGCAGGAGCAGCTCCGGCGGAATCTCCACCGCCTCCACCTCGCCGTAGTGCTCCTCGATCACCCGCTGCAGGATCAGCCCCTGGGGCAGAGGCTCACCGGCGGAGCCGACGGCATCAGCGGTGTAGCCCAACCGGCCCACCAGCTTGCCGGCCCGCATCTGGAACAGCTGCACCGCCGCCAGCCGCTCGTCCCCGGCCACGGCGATCACATCGCGGCTCACCGAGCTGTCCCCCAGGCTCATCTTCTGGTCGGCGGTGAGGGTGTCGAGCCCCTGGATCTGATCCCGCACGCGGGCGGCAGCCTCGAAATCGAGCCGCTCGGCGCAGCGTTCCATCTGCTCCAGCAGCAAGCGCATCAATTCATCGTTGCGGCCCTGGAACACCATCGCCACCTTGCGCAGGGTGCGGTGGTAATCCTCCGAAGTGATCTTCTGCTGGCACACCCCCGGGCAGCGGCCGATGTCGAAGTTGAGGCAGGTGCGATCGCGGTACAGGGGCTGGGGCCGCTGCCGCAGCGGGAACACCCGCTTGACCAGCCCCAGGGTGCGGCGCAGCAGACCCACATCCACATAGGGTCCGTAGAAACGGTCGAGGGGGCTGCGCAGCCGCCGCCGCCGCGTGATGAAAATGCGGGGATAGGCTTCGCTCCAGGTGATGCAGAGATAGGGGTATTTCTTGTCGTCTTTCAGCAGCACATTGAAGTGCGGCTGGTGGGCCTTGATCAGATTCGATTCGAGCGCCAGGGCCTCCGCTTCACTGTCGGTGACGATGAATTCGATCTCGTGCACCTGGCGCACCATCAGGCTGATGCGCGGGCTGTGGCCGTGGCCGGCACCGCTCTGGAAGTAGCTGCGCACCCGATTGCGCAGCACCTTCGCCTTGCCGATGTAAAGGATGCGGTCCTCGCCATCGCGCAGCAGATAGCAGCCCGGCTCCGCCGGCAGCGCCCGCAGCCGCTGGCGCAACCGCTCGGGTTGGCGCAGCAGCGGTGCGGCCTCGCTCTCCAGTCTGGCCGCTCCGCTCAACCGCCGTATTGCCAGCCCGTGCTGGCCAGCTCCAGGGCGTCAGCGTCGCGCTGCAGCACCGCATTCTTCACCTCCCCCACAAACACGGTGTGATCGCCGTGGGCCACCTGCCCCACCAGCTCACATTCCACCGCCCCCAGGGCGGCCTCAAGGATCGGCAGCCCCAGGGCGCCGAGCTGGAAGGGGGCGGCGTCGAAGCGCCCACCGATCGCCTGCTGCGGTTTGAAGAACACGGCCGCGAGGTCCTTCTGGTCGGCCGGCAGCACATTCAGGCTGAAGCGGCCCGTGCGCTGGATGATGGCGTTGCTGGTGGAATCGGCCCGCACCGCCATCACCACCAGCGGCGGCTCGAAGGATCCCTGGGTGACCCAGCTGGCGGTGAAGCCGTTCACCTGATCCCCTTCGGCCA
>JBILEP010000103.1:0-7005 GCA_044352045.1 Cyanobium sp.
GAGCGCTCGTAAATCGGACTTGATACGCCAGTGATGCCACCATGGATAAAGCACAACTTCCTTGGACTTAGTCAATCGGTCGGGCCTCACCTTCCGTTCAACAACTGTCAGTAGATCCGGCCACTCTCGCCTGCACTCTTCCTCGCTGCGTTCGCCGAAGTTGATCGCATATCGATGATGCGCATGGGTGGGGCTGCTATTCACCTCCTCGCCACCGATATACGGAAAAATCACCTCAGCGTTCTTCGGGTTCTCCGCGATCAGTCGCTCCATCGTGGCGATCGGCGATGGCATCCCAGGCGTATCGTCATCAGCTGGGCCGAAATCGTCAAAAAGAAATCCTTGGCCATAAGGTTTGAATCCGTTAAAGCTTTTCCCCGAATTGGCAAATAGTCTTTGGGGGTCACTATGGCCGCCACCGGCAAATAGAAATGCAGAGATCTGCTGAACGGGTCGCTGATCCAGGGATTTAAATCCGTCGAAGGCGCCCTTCGTCAGATGCACCACGCTTACCACCACGGCAGCAACTCCCGGCCACTTGTAGCGCTTACGGGCTGAATAGATCGTGCCTCCATTCAGGCAGATCCAACGCAACCCTGAGCTTCGTGTATCGCCCTGGGCGATGGTGTTGGTTGCGATCAGCCCCAGTGATCCATCGGTCCGGAGCAGATCAAAGCAGCGGCGAAGGAAGTGAGCCACCAGATCACACTGCCCACCGCTCTCAGGATGAAGCTGCTTGAACCAGTCGAGGATGCCCTCCGGGTAAGCCTGGATGAACGTGTTGTTGCCGGCGAAGGGTGGATTGCCCACGAACAGGTCGAAGCCCGGTTGGTCACGCCCGAACACATCCGGAAAAGCCAGCTGCCAGTGCAAGGGCCGAATCCCCTTCTCACCCTCCCGCGGCCGCTCCAGCGGTTCCGCCAACTCCGCTTCCAGCTCCTCCACCGAGCTGTGCTGCACCGTAGCCTCCAGGTAGAGCTTCTTCAGACCCTCGCGATCCTTTGGCTTCTTGCCGTTGAAGAACGCCGCCACCAGCAGATCCCCCACCGTGCGCAGGTAGGCCGTGCTGGCGTTCAGATCCTCCAGCGCCTGGCGCTTCTGCGCATCGTCGGCGTCGCTGCGGCTGTCGGCATGGAACAACGCGAAGCTGCGGGCTTCCTGCTGACGCACCTGATCGAGATAGGCGATCTGGAGCTCGCGCTGCAGGCTGGCACCCTTCAGCGCCTTCTCGATCTCGGATCGCTCCATGCCCACCAGCGAATCGCCGCACTTGAGGGCGTGATCCACAAACGTGAACGGTGCGTCCTTGCTCAGGCTCACCAGCCACAGGCTCAGCCGCGCCAGGTTCACCGCAAACGGGTTCTTGTCCACCCCATACAGACAGCTCTGGGCAATCAGGCGGCGGGCATAAATCAGCGGTTCTTCGCCGTGGGCGTGGCCGCCAGGCTTGAGGGCCTCTGGCAATCCCTCACGGCTCCAGGCCTGCTCCAGCAGTTCGGCCAGGTAGCGGCAGCTCTCCACCAGAAAGGCGCCCGATCCCATGGCCGGATCGCAGATCTTCAGATCGAGGATCTCGGCGGCGGAGGGCTTGCCGCTGCAGCGCTCCCGCCAGGGCCGCAGGGCCTCCTCCACGATCGGCCGTGTCAGCGCCCGGGGCGTGTAGTGGCTGCCGCTGCGGCGCCGCTCCTCGGTGGGTTGGAACACCAGGCTGCCGGCGGCCTGGGGGCCATCGAACAGTTCGCGGTTGAGGCGCGGCGCCAGGGCCTCCAGCAGCTCGGCCTCGCTGGCCGCCTCCTTCAGCGCCGAGGCCGACTTGGCCGGCAGGGTGGTGCCCGCTTCCTCTTCCAACCAGGCCTTGCGCTTCGCGCCAGGCAGCTGCAGCAAGGCGTCCAGATCCACCGCCGTGGTGATCTGCTTCTTCGCGCCCTGGGGTTTGCTTTTCAGGCCGATGCAGCGGCCCGGGATGCGGCGCACCGCGTAACCCATGATCCCCTCGTACACCGAGCCGATCTGCTCCACATCCAGCGCCCGGTAGCTGATGCGCTCGCCATTCACGATCAGCAGGTTGCGCAGCAACGCGAGCACCACGCCATCGCTGATCCAGGGCGTTTCCAGCCACGGGTAGACCTTGGGATCAAACAGCTGGCCCTTGCGCGCCGGCAGGTAGTCGGTGGTGGCGCCACCGCCGTCGAACACCAGACGGCACAGGCTCATCAGACCCGCCCAGGCGCCGTAGCGCTGCTCCATCGTGTCGGGGTATTCAGCTTGGTCGCGCTGCAGCTGCTCATAGATACCGCTCACCTTGTAGTTCTGCTCGTACACCGCATCGCTGGGCATGAGCGCCTCGTCTTCGGCGTAGAGCAGGAACACCAGGCGCATCAGCACGGTGATCAGGCCGCCGTAGAGCTGCTGCGGATTCCGCTCCGGCAGATCCCCCAGCAGTGCATTGTCCTGGCGCTGGGTCAAGGCATCCGCCTGTTGAAAGCCCCGCAACAGATCCCAAAGCGCCGCCAGAACCTGATCCGCCAGGGCGTTGCTCACCACTGCCTGGAAGCTGCGACTCTTCTTCAGCACATCCGCCAGGCGGGTGCCCTCGGGATCGAAGAACACATGGCTCTGCCCCAACAACAGATCCAGGCCCGAGAGCATCAACCGGCCGCTCACCTCGGCCAATTCCGCAAGGGTGAAGGAGAGGTGGCCTGAGCTCTCGCCTTTCGGCGCCACCACAAGCCGCAGCTGGTTGCCGTTGAACAGCAGACCTGCCTCCACGCCGGTTTCGCGCAGCAGCCGCTCCAGTCGCTCCTGGGCACTGGCCCGCCAGAGGTATTGGCCATCTGTGTTCTTACGGTCAAAGTCCGCGGCCAGGGGCAGCTCCATCACGAGCAGCTGGGCTCCCTCGCCAGAAGCCGCCGGTATCACCGCCGTGGGGACCAGGGTTTCGCCCAGCTCCGGCAGTTCTTTGGTGTGGGCGGCGATCGCCTCAGGGCTGCGGTCGAGCTGGTCGGCATCCCAGCCGAGGTGATCGGTGAGTAGCTCTGCCAGGGAGCGGAAGCCCTTCGGGGCGTTGTCGTTGTCGCTTGCGGCTGCGTCGCTGTCGGACTGGGGGCCGAGCGGTTCGAGGGCTTCGCGGTAGCGCTCCTGCCGCTCGATCAGTTCGCTGCCGCTGCGGGTCACCACCCAGCCCGCTTCCAGCATCGCGGCCGGTGCCACCACCAGGCCCACAGGCTGCAGGTAACCAAGCCACTCCCGGTGGACCTTCAGCTCGGGGTCGGTTGTTGGAGAAGGGCGGGGCATGGTTATCCGCTGATCGGCCACAGGTACACGAGCCCGGCCGGCTCCAGGCGGTGGGCTACCACCTCGTAGCTGGCCTTGATCCTTGCTGGCTCGCTGCTCAGTTCGGCTTCGATCGCCTCCAGACGCCGCTGCCAGTGGCGCTGGTCGGCCGCCAGCTGGCGCCGCTCCTGGCTGGAGAGCCTGGCCAGGTCCAGGGCGGGCACCTCGATCTGATCCTCCAGGCCGGGGATCAGCGCCGTGGGATCGGCTGCCGCGGCCTGCTTGTCGAGCTTGGCCAGCTCGCGGGTGCGCTGACGCAGGGTGGCATTGATGCGTTTGCGCTGGGTGCGCAGCACCTCCTTGAGGGCCTCGGCTTCGATGGTGCCGCGCTGCTTGAGCAGGGCCGTGGCCGCCTCCAGCGCCGCCTCCGACTCCCGGTCGAGATGGGGGAGGAGAGCGCCCACGTCGGCCGCGGCCTCCGCCTGAAAACGGCTGGTATCCACCACCGCGGGCAGTGCCTCATTTGCGGCTCCGCCAAGAGCCTTCTGGAGCAGCGGCCACACAGCTCGCTGCTGGCCTTCCAGGGGCTGGAGGGCCTCCGCGCGATTGGCGCCGGGATGCCAATCGGCCATCACGGTGATCAGCTCGTCGTGCAGCCGGACTGCCCCCTGGCCGAACAGCGACAACCGCCCCAGCACGATCACCCGTGGCTGGGGATCGCGGCTGGGTACGACGCAGGCCCGGCTGAGTTCGTGATGCACGAAGCCCTGGGCGAGAAAGCGGCTCAACAGCCGCTGCACCAGCCGATGCTCCAGATGAAGGTGCACCGCTTCGGCACTGAGCCGGACGGGATCGGAGAAGATCACCGGCCGCACCGGATGATCCTCTCTCCACTCGCTGAGATAGGCCCTGGCCGGTTTCACCCCGCGCAAGCTGTCGAGGGTGCCCTCCCAGCTTCTGTCGCGGGTCTGGGCGACCAGCTCCTCAGGATTGGCGAGGCGCCAGCAGGGCTGGCCCCGTTCATCGGTGTAGGGCTCCAGGCCACTTACGCCCAGCAGCTCCAGCGAACAGTTGAGTGCCTGGCGGAAAGGATCGTGGGAGAAGGCCAGCCACTGCTGCGACTTGGCAAGCAGCTGGCGCAGGCCGTCCTGCTGCTGCTCCAGGGCTTCCACCCGCCGGCTGGCCTCCAACTCCTCACGGACACGGGACAGCAGGACACCGCGTTCGCTGGTGGCCGCATCCATGCCCTCCAGCTGGCCCTGGAGGGCATCGAGCTGCTCTAGGTCGATACCGCCCTCGAGCGCCTCGTCCACTTGCCGCTGCACCAGTGGTGAGAGCGAGCCGAGTTCCTTGCGGATCACCTCGGTCTTGCGCACCAGCACCTCCATCACCCGGTCCTCCGGCCGGTCCTCCAGCAGGAAGTAGTGACACCACACCTGGGGCGCCTGCTGAAGCTTGCGGTCGATGCGGCCGTTGCGCTGCTCCAGCTTGCTGGGGTTCCAGGGGATGTCGAAGTGGATCAGGTGCTTGCAGTGGTTCTGCAGGTTCACCCCCTCCCGGGCAGCGTCGGTGGCTATCAGGATGCGCAGCGGTTCCTGGTCGGGATCGGCGTTGAATTGGGTTTTGAGCTTTTCGCGGTTGTCTTCGTTCAGGCCGCCGCTGAAGCTCGCCACCCGCAATCGCGCCTCCTGCTCACCCAGCAGCTCGCTGAGCTGGCGTTCCAGGTAGCGCTTGGTGTCGACGTAGTCGGTGAAGATCAGCAGCCGCGTGGGCTGCCACTGCAGGTCTGCCGTGCCGAGTCCCGGGCAGAGGTGCTGCCGAAGCCATTGCTCCAGAAGGGCAATGCGTGGATCGGGGCGCTGGCGATGGGCCGCGGCAATCTTGGCCATCTCGTCCAGCAGCTGCTGATCGCACTGATCGGCTGCCAGGGTCTGGCCCAGCGCTGAGCGGGTCTGGGCCTCCTCCAGTCCCAGCACCTCTTCATCGCTCAGTTCTGCCAGGTCGCTATTGGCATCCACACCGCCCTGAAGCAACTCGAATTGGGCATCCCGTTGCTTTTGTTGCTTCACGGCCAGGCTGCGCTGGTGCACCGCCAAGGTGCGGGCGAAGGCCTCCACCGAACTGAGCAGGCGCTTCTGCAGGTTGGTGATCACCAGCCTGTCTGCGTTGAGGAGCCGCTTGAGTGCAGCTTGGGTTGGAGCTCCTTCGGCGATCAGGCGCCGCTCCCGTTGCTTTCGGTACTTCTGCAGTAGGCGCGAGAGGGCCAGCTCCGGCGTGTCGGGCGCCAGGCTTCCTTTGGGGATGCGTAGCGGCTCCACAATCCGTTCGGGGAAGTCTTCGCCGATGCGGCGCAGGTCGTCCTTGAGCCGACGCACCAGCACGGCATCCAGGTCGCTCTGATCAAACGGCACCCCCCGCGTGAAGCGGGCCGGATCGAGCAGCTCGAGCAGCGCCGTGAAGCTGTTGCTGTGGCCGTTGTGGGGTGTGGCGCTGAGGAACAGCCTGTGCTCGAAGCGCGGTGCGAGGTCTCGCAGTTGATAGGTGAGGGCCGAGTCGATCGCGTAGCGCAAGCTGTTGCTGGCCGGCGCGGCGTTGTGGGCCTCATCGAGGATCAGCAGGCTCTGCAGGGGTGCCTGGTCTTCATCGCTCCGGCCCTCGTCGAGCCAGGTCATCAGCGGCGTGGCGTAGTCGCTGTTGCGCAGCAGAGCATGGGAGATGAGGAAGCGGCTGCCGGTGCTCCAGGGGTTGGTGCCATAGCCGCGCTCCTGTCGCACCTTGGCCACATAGGCCCGGTCCATCACCGTGAACGCCAAGCCGAAGCGCTGGGCCATCTCCTCCTGCCACTGCCGCAACACCGACGGCGGGCAACTGATCACCACCCGGCGGATGCGCTGACGCAGCAGCATCTCCCGCAGGATCAGCCCCGCCTCGATCGTCTTGCCCAGACCCACGTCGTCGGCGATGAACAGGCCCACCCGCGGCATCAGCAGGGCCTTCCGCAGCGGTTCGAGCTGGTAGGCCTTTACATCGATGCCAGCCCGATAGGGGGCCTGGAACAGCTCCGCGTCGGTGGCGGTGACGCAGTTCCAGCGCAGGGTGTTCAGATAGGCCGAGAACTGACGCGGCTGATCAAAGCCACGCTTGGCGACCACCTCCCAGCTGCTCTCGCCGAGCACCTCAAAGTCGATCTCACGCTCCAAGAAGACCGTTAGGCGCTGGCCGATCGCCTGATCTTCCATGCAGGCCATCGACACCACCGTGTCGGCGCCCTTCTCGCGGGGCTTCTGCACATCCTCCACCAAGTAGCGGCGGGTACGGCAGCGCACCACGGCACCAGGCTTCAGGCGGGGTTCCGTAAGGGTTGGAGCAGCGGTCATCGCCTCCAGTGTCGGGGATCAGGTAGCGGGCTGGGGAGTCAACGTCACGATCCGGGGTCGTGTGAGCGTTTCTTATGCACGATCTGCATAGTTTCAGGATTCAGCTCTGTCTCTACCCCCCACCAACCCCCTGGCGATCTCATACTCGCTCTCCGGATCAATCCCCGCATCCTCCCCAGGCGGCAGCAGCTGAACCCCGACGTAGAGGATGCAGGCCGCCTGGAGGGCAGAAACGGTGCTGTCGCCGCAGTAGAGGCGCAGGTGGAGGGTCTGCTGCGGATCGTTGATCGCCAGGCCCGTCTGGGCGATGGCGGCCACCTCAGCCAACGCCCGGTTCGTAGAGGCCAGGAACTCA
>JBILEP010000241.1:0-3834 GCA_044352045.1 Cyanobium sp.
GTGCTTTCCAACGCTCAGCAAGGGTGCTGGCGGTGCGGTGACCCGTCAGCCGCTCAATCCCGATAGTGGGAATCCACCCAGCAGCGGGGCAGGGCCTCGCCGGAGGGGAAGCTCAGCTCCCCCTTCTCGAAGTGGTGGGGATCCTGCAGCTCCTCGCCGCCGTGGATGCGGGCGTGCACGGTAGGGGCGAACGGATCCACCAGGGCCTTGACATCAAGCACTTCCACCAAGGTGCCGTTGTGTTCGCCGTGCTGGGAGAGTTTCAGAAACATCGGTCGTCAGCGTCTGACTTCAGTGTCGGGCGGCGACCGGCCTGGCGGTGGCGCTCGTAACAGTTCGTCCGCCCCGGCCCATCGCTCGCTGGCGCCGTTCAGGCCGGAGGCACCGGCGGAGGGCCATCGAGCAGGTTGTCCTTGCTGGCCTTGAGATCTTTCCAGAGCCGGCGGATGCGGCTGTAGGCCTGCTCCTGGCTGAGCTTGCCGTTGGCTTGCAGCGCCACGATCAGCCCCACCCGATCGGCGAAGGTTTCCAGGTTTTGGTGGAACACCAGCCGCTCCGGACTCCAATCGGCGCCGCGGTAGCTGCCGTGGGCCTCCATCGGCGCGCGGATCTCGCCGAGCCCATCGGCACCGGGACCCGGGCGGGTTGCGTCGGATTTCTCGTCGGCGCTCACGGGGAATTGCCCGAATCGCTCCCCATCCTGGCGCCCTGCCGTCGGCGGTGCATGGGGCTGGCCCCATCGGTGCCGGCAGAATGACGGGGTTAGGAGCCGAGCCGGTCGCGCCCCAAACCTCCAGAGAGGGTCGTTATCCGGTGCGCAAGGGTCTGGGTCCTGGGGAGGCGCTGATCGTCAGCAACCTGATCAGCCTGCGCCACGGCACGCCGGTGACGCCCCGATGAACCCGCCCGACCGGCTGGAGCGCCTAGAGCGCCAGGTGGCCCAGCTCACGGCCGAGTTGGAGGAGCTTCGGCTCAGCCAGCGCCTGGTGGCGGACGTGCAGCGCTTGACCCCCCTGCGCCAGCTGCTGGCGGCCGGCCGGCTGGATGAGGCCGACCGAGAGACCGCCCGCCTGCTGGAGGAGGAGCTCGGCGGCGGTGGCGGCGAGATCACCCCCCAGGCCCTGGAGCGGGCCTCCGCCCCGGTGCTGCGCATCCTCGATGAACTATGGGCGAGCGCCAGCGGCGGCCGCCAGGGATTCGCCGCCCAGCAGCGCCTCTACCGAAATCTGGGGGGCAGCCGCGAAACCCTGATCGCCCTGGATGCGGCCCTCTTCCACCGCTTCAGCGCCTCGCTGGGCTGGCCGCTGCTGGCGGGGGTGGGCTTCGCCCTCCCCGACGAGCTGCAGCTGCCGGACCCCGCGGCCGTCGCCGCCGACGGAACCGTTCGCGAGGGCCACCTGCCCCTGCGCTGCTGGGCCAGCGACTATGGCCTCAAGGCGGCGACCCTGCTGATGGCCCGCCTGCTGGAGGTGTTCCCAGCCTGAGAGAGCGCCGCCGCGCCGCCTGCAGGGCGGCCTGGCGCCGATCCCGGCCCCGATCGGGGGGTAAGAGCGTTCCAGCCGCTGGCAGGGAAGGGGCGCGCCGCCCGGCTCCTCTCAGGCATGGTCCGCCTCGGGATCAAGCAGGTAGCGGCGCTCCAAACCCTTGATCACCACATAGAGCACCGGCGCCACCCCCAGGCTCAGCACCGTGGCCACCAGGTAGCCGCCGAGGCCCACCGTGCCGATCGACCAGCGGCTGATGGCGCCCGCCCCGGAGGCGGTCATCACGATCGGCTGGAAGCGCACCTTCGCCGCGTTGATCGCCGCCTGGGGCAGGGCCATGCCCAGCCGCACGAATTCATTGGCTTGCTCGACGATCAGGATGGCGTTCTTGCTGGCCATGCCGATCAGCATCAGCAGGCCCACCTGGGCGAAGATGTCATTGCTGATCACCGGCCAGAAGCCGCTGGCCTGCAGCAGATTCGCCCGCAGCCAGATCGCCACCATCGCCCATATGGTGGCCTGCGGCACGGTGAGCAGGATGATCAGCGGATCGATGTAGCTGCCGTACTGGGCGGCCATCACCAGGAACACCAGCACGAAGGCCAGGGCGAAGATCGCCGTGGTGGCCCCACCGGCACTTTTCTCCTCCAGCGCCAAGCCCGACCATTCGTAGCCGAAGCCGGGGTCGAGGGTGGTGGCGGCCAGCTCCTCCATCGCCGCGATCGCCTGGCCGCTGCTGTAGCCCGGCGCCGGAGAGCACTGGATCTTCACGGATTCGTACACATTGAGGCCGGTGATTGTGGGGGGGATCGAGGAAGGGGTCGCTGCTCAGCACGCTGCGCAGCGGCACCAGGGCGCAGGAGCAGGAGCGCACGAAGAAGGCGCCGATATCATCCGGCTGGCTCCGCTGGCTCGCCGCCACCTGGATATACACCCGGTACTGGTCGCGGCCGAGGATAAAATCGTTCACATAGCGGCCGCCGAGGTAGGCCTGCAGGGTGCCGAAGGCCTCGTTGAGATCGATATCCAGCGCCTTCACGAGGTCGCGGTTGAAGCGGGTCGCGATCTGCTCGGTCGCCGGGGTGAAGGTGGTGGTGACCCGCTGCAGCTCCGGCCGCTCGCGGGCGGCGGCGATCAGGGCAAACACCAGATAACGCCACGCCATCAGCCGCTCGATCGCCCCGCCATACCAGGCCACGATCGCCGCGAAGCCCCGGTTAAAGAGCGCGAACAACCAGCCCAGGCCACGGTTCAGAGCCGTTGCAGCCGATCCGGCGGCGCCCCCTGCGCCCGCAGAAACAGGGCGCTGAGGGTGCGGGAGAAGGTGAGGGCGTTGAAGGTGGAGAACACGATCGCCGCCGCCAGGGTGACCGCGAACTGGCGATAGACAATGCCGGTGGTGCCCGGGAAGAAGCACACCGGGATGAACACCGCCAGCTGCACCAGGGCGGCGCTGAGGGTGGGGGTGGCCAGCTCGTTCATCGCATCGAGCGCAACCGGCAGGGGCTTCATCCCCTCGCCGAGCTTCGCCTGGATCACCTGCACGATCACCACCGCGTCCCGCAGGTTGGCGGTCACTTCCGCCAGCGAGGTGGTCACAAACAAGGTGGAGTCATAGGGCACCTCGTAGCGCAGGCCGGGCGGGAAGCTGCGCGCGAGCGCTTCCATCCGCGCCTGCACCTGGTTGCCGGTGTCCAGGGCATTCGCGCCGGGCAGCTGGTAGATGAACAGTGCCGCGGAGGGGCGGCCGCTCTGGCTGGTTTCGGTGTCGTAACTCTCCGCCCCCAGCTCCACCCGCCCCACATCGCCCAGCTTCACCAAGGTGCCGTTGTCGCCCCGCTTGATCACCAGGTTTTCGGCATCGGCCACGTCGCGAAAACGGCTTTCCACCTTCAGGGGGATCGCCACCTGCTGCCCCGGCGCGCTCGGCTCCATACCCAGGCGGCCGGCACCGCTCTGCATGTTCTGATCGCGCAGGGCCCGCTCCACATCCATCGGCGTGAGTCCGAAACCGGCCCGTCGTGGCGCATCCAGCCAGAGGCGCAGCGCGTAGCGGCGCTCGCCGATGATGGTGATGTTGCCCACCCCCGGGATGCGGCGGATTTCGTCGCTGAGCTTCTAATCCACGTAGTTGCTCGGAAACAGCGGCTCGTACAGCGGCGTGCCGTCCGGGCCGGAGGCGGAGTAGAAGCCGTAGGCCAGCAGCAGGCTCGGAGAGGCGGCCTTCACCGTCACCCCGGTCTGCTTCACCACCTCCGGCAGGCTCGCCTAGGGAAGCTCTGAGCAACAAGCCCGCATAGCGGCGCTTGGATCTCAATCCGTTTGCAGTGAACAGACTCAGGGCGAATCA
>JBILEP010000299.1:0-3152 GCA_044352045.1 Cyanobium sp.
CCAGTCACCTCCTGCGATCACAGAGGCATTGTCGCGTGGTTCCGCCCGGTTATCCAGGGCTTCCCTAGGTCTGGCTGACCCGGTTCTGCACGTTCACCTGGGCGAGGTTGCGATCCACCTCCACCGGGAAGAACACGTTGATGTTGCTGATCCCGTCGGAGGCGGTGTTGGAGGCGATCGATTGCATGTCCTCGACGCCATTGATTTCCTTCTCCAGCACCCGCGTCACGGTGTCGAAGGTGGTGCGGGCGTCGGCGCCGAGGTTGGTGGCGATCACCTGGATCTGGGTGGGGGCCAGCTGGGGCAGCTTCTCCAGCGGCAGCAGGGGGATTGCCACCCCGCCGATCAGCAGGATCACCAGTGAGCAGACGGTGGTGAGAACCGGATTGCGGATGAAACGATCGGAAAGACTCATCCGCCCTCAGTCGCCCCACTCCTGTTTCATGCTGTAGCGGCCGATCAACAGGCCCAGCACCGCGGCAAGGTAAAAGGTGCCCCCCACCGCCAGGGCCACGCTCAGCATCTGCGCCTGGGCGGTGGCCGCGGTGACATCGCCATAGCCGGTGGTGGTGAGGGTGACGAAGGCGTAGTACTGCAGGCGAATGAAATTCAGCTGCCACACCGGAGCCGCCGACTCCAACGCCGAGTGGGGCAGCGCCACCCCCTTGAAACTTCCCGGCGTGAGGGTTTCCAGGGCGGCGCAGAGCAGGCCGCCGGCCAGGCCGAGCATCAGGTAGCCGGCCAGGGCCCCGCGCAGCACCGGGCCGTTGACGATCTTCTCCAGGGCCAGGCGGCGCACCAGCCGGATGGCGCTCCAGAGACTGAACAGGCCCCACAGTCCGATCACTGGCAAGCCGGTGCGGCGCAGCTCCAGCGGGGTGAGATACCAGAGCACGCTCACCGCCAGCGCCGCCAGGCCCAGGCCCCGGTAAATGCGGCGGTGCAGGCCACCGACGGCGGGGTCGCCCTCCGGATGCCCAAGAATGCGGATCATCAGCAGGCCAAGAGCCAGGTAGCCGAGGGCGGCCAGGCGGTTCCAGGGGGTGGGCAGGGTGAACAGCGCCACCTGCAGCAGGCAGACCGCCAGCAGCTGCAGATACCCCCGATGGCGGCGGAGCGTGCTGAAGCTGGCGGCCTCGCCGGGTACAGCGCTGGATGCGTGGACCGCCATGGATCCATTCTCCTTCCTGGCCTGCTGCGGTTGAATCACAGCAGCCCGCCGCCCTCCGCCGTGCTGCGTCCCGCCCCCCGGGCCCTGATCTCCCAGCGGTTGGAGCAGCGCCCCGCCGATCCCCCCAGCGGCCTGTTCGTGCACGGCGGGCGCCAGCCCACCCGTGCCGAGCTGATCGTGTTCGAAGCGGGCCGGCCCGTCTGCCGGGAGCTGCCCGAACCATCGGAGCTGGCGGCCCTGCGGGCAGCCGCCACCCCGCTCTGGCTGCGCATCCAGGGGGTGGGCGACCGGCCGCAACTTGACCGCATCTTGGATCACTGCGCCGTGCCCGAGCTGCTGCGACCGCCGCTGCTGGAGATGCCCCAGCGGCCGCGGGTGGAGTGCCTCGGCGAGGTGGTGCTGGTGGTGTTGCACCGCTTCCGCAGCCCCCATGACCCCACCCGGCTGGTGAGCGACCAGGTGGGCTTCCTACTCCTGCCCGGCCTGCTGGTGACGGTGGAGGAAGCCGGCACGATGCCCGCTTTCCCCACCCTCACCGACTGGCTGCTGACGATGGCCGGCCCGGTGGAGGACCGCGATCTCGATGACATCCTCCACCACCTGATCGACGATCTGCTCGACGACCTGTTCCCGATCCTCGAGCACATCTCCAATCGCCTCGACGACCTGGAGGAGGCCACCCTGCGCCGCCCCCGCCCCAGCCAGCTCACCCTGGCTTTCCAATACCGCAGCAATGTGCGCCGCATCCGCCGCCAGATCTGGCCGCTGCGCCATCAGATCCGGCTGATGCTCCGCCAGCACCAGTCGATCCTGGGGCCGGAGGCGGTGGGGGGCTTCCAGGACATGGCCGAGCTGGTGGAGCTGCTCTACGAGAGCACCGAGGCGCTGCGCGGCCATCTGGACGCGATCACCGAGGCCTACGCCGCCAGCATCGGCAACCGCATGAACCAGGTGATGAAGACGCTAACGATCCTCACCAGCATCTTTGCGCCGCTCACCTTCATCGCTGGCATCTATGGCATGAACTTTGAGTTCATGCCCGAGCTGAAGTGGCGGCACGGCTATCTCTACGTGCTGCTGCTCATGGCGCTGGTGGGCCTGATCCAGAGCTACTGGCTGCAGCGCCGCGGCTGGTTCCAGGACTGGACCGCCCAGCGCTGAGCGCCGCGCATCCGCCGAAGCCCAGCCCGGCGCGGGGAGCGATCTTGGCCGTTTCTTAAACCACCGTTAACGACTCCTGGCGGTGCTGATTGCAAGGCTTAGTGCTGAATCCCAACGGAATCTCCTCTGATGACCTTCGCGAAGAAGGCTCTGATCCTTGGCGGCGCCGCCAGCCTCGTGGCCGCCTCCACCGCCGCCCTCGCCCAGGCTGCCCTCAACGGGGCCGGCGCCACCTTCCCGGCGCCCTTCTATCAGGCAGCTTTCCAGACCCTCTCCGCCAGCGGTGGGCCGAAGGTGAACTACCAATCGGTGGGCTCCGGCGCCGGCGTGCGCCAGTTCCTGGCCGGCACTGTTGATTTCGGCGCCACCGACGAGCCGATCAAGACCTCCGATGCGGCCAAGGTATCCCGCGGCGTGATCCAGTTCCCGGTGGTGGGCGGCACCATCGCCGTGGCTTACAACAAGGCCGATTGCCCCGCCCTGAAGCTCACCCAGAAGCAGCTTGTTGACATCTTCCTGGGTGAGATCAAGACCTGGGAGCAGCTGAAGTGCGGCAAGGGCCCGATCGCCGTGGCCCACCGCTCCGACGGCTCCGGCACCACCTTCGCCTTCACCAATTCCCTCTCCGCCTTCTCCCCCACCTGGAAGAGCAAGGTGGGTGAGGGCAAGAGCGTCAACTGGCCCGTGGGCCTGGGCGGAAAAGGCAACGAGGGCGTCGCCGGCATCCTCACCAACACCCCCGGCGCGATCGGCTACGTGAACCAGGCGTTCGTGAAGGGCAAACTGAAGTCGGCGGCGCTTCAAAACCGCTCCGGCGCCT
>JBILEP010000323.1:0-2910 GCA_044352045.1 Cyanobium sp.
CCTTCGCCAGCAGCGACTGGGTGCCCGCCACCACCGCCGGATCCAGGGAGCGGATCGGTGCTGTGCCGATCGGCTGGCCGCTGGCCGGATCGAGCAGGATCACCGGCAGGCCCGGCCGCAGGCGGGCGGCATACACCGCCGGCACATCCACCCGCGCCAGCAGCCGGTCGTTGCGCACGATGCGGGTGAAGGGGGCGCCGGCCTGGATCACATCCCCCTGCTTCACCTGCACATCTCCCACCACGCCGCCGATCGGCGCGGTGAGATCGCGGAAGGCCAGGTCAGCCTGGCGGGCGATCAGCTGGGCGCGGCTGGCGATGTACTTCTGGCGGAAGTCATCGCGCTGCAGCGCGCTGGCGGCTCCCTTGCGCACCAGGAAATCAAAGCGCTGGTAATTGAGACGGTCGGATTCCATCTGCGCCCCCAGGCGGGCCACATCGGCCCGGATCTGGGTCTGGTCGAGCACCAGCAGCAGCTGGCCGGGGCGCACCACGTCACCCTGGCGCACCAGCAGCCGCTCGATCCGGCCGCCGGCCTGGGCCGCCAGCTGCACCTCCTCCAGCGCCTCCAGGGTGCTCACCGTGTCCACGGTTTCGCTGAACACCGCCGCCGCCGCGGCTTCGCTCCGCACCGGCAGGATCCGCGGCGGCGGAGCCGTTGGGGTCTGGCAGCCCACCAGCAACAGCAGGGGCAACCCGGCCAGGGCGGGCAACCGCCACCAGGCCGCGTTCGCCCGAACGTTGCTGGCAACGTGCCTCGCCTGCTTGATCGATTCGCTCATCGGGGCCTGCGGGACAGGGCTGGCACGGGTTCAGTCCAGCTGTGAGCTGGCGAAAGTCTACCCAGCAGGGCGTTGCGCGGGCATCGCCGGATTCTTACGTTGAAGGCATCCAGGAACCATCCCATGCCCTCCGGTGCCAGCTTCAACGATCCCGACGACGGCCCCGCCGGCGATCTGTCTTCGCCCCAAGATCGCCGCGCCCTCGAGCTGGCCGGTCTCCGCAGCCTCACCCAGACCGAGGGGGTGCTGCTGATCATCCTCGGGGTTCTCGCCCTCAGCTTCCCGGTGATCGCCTCCGCCTGGGTCACGGTGATGCTGGCCCTGGCCTTCCTGATCGGCGGCATCCTCGGCTGGATCGACAACCTCCGCCGGGCCCGCTCCCTCAGCCGCTGGCACGCCTTCTGGCGCCTGGTGATCGCCACCCTCTTCCTGGTCACCGGCCTGTGGATGCTGATCCAGTTCAAATCCGGCCTGGTGCCCGCCGCCCTGCAGATCAAGGCCCTGGCCACCGCCATCGGCATCGTGTTCCTGGCCGAGGGTCTGGTCTCCACCGGCCTGGCCCTCTCCCATCGCCAGGTGCGCGGCTGGGGCTGGGGCCTGGCCAATGGCCTGATCACCGTGCTGCTGGGCCTGCTGATCCTCAACATGGGCCCCGCCGGGCTGCTCTCGGTGCTCGGCCTGCTGGTGGGCGTGAGCTTCATCTTCAGCGGTTTCGACCTGCTGCGCTTCGGCAGCCGCTTCCACCTGCCCCCTGGCGAGGCGAAGGGACCCGGATCCCAGGCCGCGCTCTGAGGGCGCGCCCGATGCAGGGCCCCCGGTTCCCCGCCCGCCGGTGAGCGACCTGTTCCGCCACCGGGGCGAGGAAACCCTGCGCCGCATCGCCCCCCTGGCGGATCGGATGCGGCCCCGCACGCTGGAGGAGTTCGCCGGCCAGCAGGCGATCCTCGGGCCCGGCCGCCTGCTGCGTCGCGCCATCGCCGCCGATCGGGTGGGCAACCTGATCCTGCACGGCCCCCCCGGCACCGGCAAAACCACCCTGGCGCGGATCATCGCCAACACCACCCGCGCCCGCTTCGCCAGCCTCAACGCCGTGCTCGCCGGCGTGAAGGATCTGCGCGCCGAGGTGGAGGCGGCCCGCGAGCGGCTGGAGCAGCACGGCCTGCGCACCATCCTCTTCATCGACGAGGTGCATCGCTTCAACACCGCCCAGCAGGACGCCCTGCTGCCCTGGGTGGAGAACGGCACGGTCACCCTGATCGGCGCCACCACCGAGAACCCCTATTTCGAGGTGAACAAGGCCCTGGTCAGCCGCTCCCGCCTGTTCCGCCTCCAGCCCCTCGAACCGGAAGACCTGCGCCAGCTGCTGCGCCGCGCCCTGGCCGATCCGGAGCGGGGCTACGGCGGGCGGCAGGTGAGCCTCGCCCCGGAGGCGGAACACCACCTGCTGGATGTGGCCGGCGGCGATGCCCGCAGCCTGCTCAACGCCCTCGAGCTGGCGGTGGAAACCACCCCCGCCGATGCCGCCGGCCAGATCGTGATCGATCTGGCGATCGCCGAGGAATCGATCCAGCAGCGGGCCGTGCTCTACGACAAGCAGGGTGATGCCCACTACGACACGATCAGCGCCTTCATCAAGTCGATCCGCGGCTCGGATCCTGATGCGGCCCTCTTCTGGCTGGCCCGCATGCTGGAGGCCGGTGAAAACCCCCGCTTCCTCTTCCGCCGCCTGTTGATCTCCGCCGGCGAGGACATCGGCCTGGCCGATCCCCAGGCGATCGTGGTGGTGCAGGCCTGCGCCGCCGCCTTCGAGCAGGTGGGCCTGCCGGAGGGTCTTTACCCTCTCGCCCAGGCCACCCTGTATCTGGCGAGCTGCGAGAAGAGCAACAGCACCCTGGGCTTCTTTGATGCCGTGAAGGCGGTGCGCGACACCGCCAAGCAGCGGGTGCCCGCCCACCTGCGCGATGCCAGCCGCGATGGCGGCGCCTTCGGCGATGGGGTGGGCTACCGCTACCCCCACGCCTTCCGCGACCACTGGGTGGCCCAGCAATACCTGCCCGATGCCCTGCAGGGGGAGGTGTTCTGGCAGCCCGGCAGCCTCGGCTGGGAGGGGCAGACGCGGGAGCGGCTGC
>JBILEP010000222.1:0-4068 GCA_044352045.1 Cyanobium sp.
GTCTCGATCAGCCGGAGCTGCTCAGCAGCGCCCCGGAGGATCCGGCGCTCGATCGCTGGCTGCGGCGCCAGACGGTGGCGGAGGGGGAACGGCTCGATCGCCTGCGCCGCCGCTTCTGGCAGGACGCCACCCCCGGCCGGCTGGAGCGGGTGCTGGTGGTGGAGGCCCGCTCGCTGCTCTGGGCCCTCGATCCCCTGCAGGCCGCCAGCGAGGGGGAGGTGGTGCTCAGCCTGGCGGAGCCCGCCGTGCGCGACCGTCTGACCGACCAGCTGCAGGTGCTCGATGCCCTGCGCCGGCCCCGGCTGCTGCTGGTGCCCCCCGAACGGCCGCAAGCCCTGGCCGCCCAGCTGGAGCCCGGCTACCGCTTCGAGTGGTTCGCCGCCCGCCAGCCCTTCCGCTCCCTGGCGCCCGCCGCGCTGGCGGCCTGGCTCGACCAGCTCACGGCCCTGGCCGCCCCCCACGCCCGGGCCCGGCTGCTGTTCAGCCGGCCCCTGCTCGGACCGGCCGGCAGCCTCGACGCCTGGCTGGAGCGCCAGGGGCAACAGGCGGAGCGGCGAGCACTCAGCCCCTCACTTCTCCCGGAGGGCGGCGCCCTGGCGGCGGAGGCCGCCTTGGCCGACCAGGTGATGCAGGGGCTACAGAGCCGGGGCTGGCGGGTGGAGGCCGAAAGCTGGTCCGAGGAGCTGGAATTGCCCCTCGGGGAGGGCCTGATCCAGCGCTGGTTCGCGGTGGGCGCCGCGTACCGGCGCCGCCTGGAGGCCCAGCTCGATCCCCCCGCCCTGGAGGCCCTGATGGTGCTCTTTCAGCGCCACCGGGGGGCGCTGCTCCCCCAGCCGCTGGGCCACACCCTGCTCCAGGCGGCGGCGCCATGAAAAAAGCCCCGGCGCAAGCCGGGGCGGGGTGGGGGCGAAGTGGCCCTGGTCTCACCAGAGACCGCGCACGGCACCGCTGGGGGGAGCATCCATCTTCACCGCGGCCACCGGGTCGGCCATCTGGTTGGCCTGGATGCAGGCGGGCAGGAACACGTACCAGGACAGCAGGGAGGTGCACTGGGCGGTGCCGGCCTGGCAGCGGCCCTCGGCGCAGATGTTCTGGGCACCGGTGTAGGTGTTGCAGAAATCCGCCAGACGGAAATCGGTGGGCAGGGCGCGCATGATCCCGGCCGAGGAGATCGAGCCGTCGACGGCGTCCTTGATGATCGCGGAGCGCAGAGCCTGAACCGCGTAGGTGTTCATGCTCCAGTAAGGGAAGTAGCTCTTGGTCGCGTTCTTGAGGAACTTGACGCCGGCGTCGGAGTAGAGGAAGCGGGACACGCCCACCAGGTCGACGTTGTAGGTCTTGTTCATGCCCTGGCGGACCTCGTCGGCCGTCCAGCCGGAGCGGTGCAGGCCGCCCTCCAGGCCACGGTCGGTGACCTCGCCGGTTTCCAGGAAGGTGTCCACGGCGCTTTGATTGGTGGACCAGACGGCACCACCGGTGTTCCAGCGGATCGGCAGGTTGTTGTCGACGGCAGCGGAGGCCGGCAGAGCGACGGCCGTGAGGGCCGTTCCCACGGTGAGACCGGCGAGCAGACGCTTGAGCACGGGTTGGGTTTGGGGGACTTCTTTCGCAATGTAGCCATCACGCTCTGATCTGCCCATGGAAGTTTTGCGGCGATTCGGTCGGAATCTCGGGCCCGACCGCCCGCCCCAGCTCACTCCCCTCCCCTTAGGCTCGCAGCCTCCTGACCCCTCCGAGCGCGAATGGCCCTCCAGATCGGTGATCCCGCCCCCGACTTCAGCCTGCCCGACCAGGACGGCCAGATCGTCAGCCTGGCGTCGCTGAAGGGTGAGCGGGTCGTCCTTTACTTCTATCCCAAGGACGACACGCCGGGCTGCACCAAGGAGGCCTGCAACTTCCGCGACAACTGGAGCGCCTTCAGCGCCGCCGGCGTGCGCGTGCTCGGCATCAGCAAGGACGACGCCGGCAGCCACGGCAAGTTCATCCGCAAGTACGAGCTGCCCTTCACCCTGCTCACCGACGCCGACCCCTGCCCCGTGGCGGCCGCCTACGAGAGCTACGGCCTCAAGAAATTCATGGGCCGCGAGTACATGGGCATGATGCGCCACACCTTCGTCATCGACGCTGACGGCAAGCTGGAGCGGATCTACACCAAGGTGAAAGCCGAAACCATGGCCGATCAGATCCTTGCCGATCTCGGCCTGGCCTGAACCGGCGCCAGCGCCGCCAGGCCCTCCAGCGCCAGGGCCGGCCGATGGGCCAGCCGCCCCTCCAGGCCCTCGATCGCCAACCGCTGTCGCAGCGGCCCCTCCAGCGCCGGCCCATCGCCGCCGGTGAGCAGCAGGCGGCAGTGCGGATCGAGGGCCAGGGCCGCTTCAAATGCCTCCGCCACCGCCGCCGCCAGGCCCAGCACCACGCCGCTGCCCATCGCCGCCGCCGTGGCGGTGGGCCAGGGGTCGGGAGCCTCCAGCTCCGCCTGCTCCAGCGCCGGCAGGCTGGCGGTGCCCTCGGCCATGGCCCGCCACTGCAGGGCCACCCCGGCCAGCAGCCGCCCACCCGCGAACGCCCCCTCCCGGTCCACTCGGGTGAGGCTGAGCACCGTGCCGGCGTCGGCCACCAGCACCGCTCCACCCCCGCTGCGCCAGGCTTGCCAGCCCGCCAGCGCCCGGTCGATCCCCAGCCAGGGCGGCGCTGCCCGCAGGGGCACGGCGGCCGGGGGGAGGCGCCGCGCCGCCGGCAGCGCCGCGCCCTCAGGCACCGCCCCCACCGCCGCCCAGGCCAGCAGCTGGGAACCCGCCTCCCCCAGGGGCCCGCTGGCGGGCGCGCTGTGCCACAGGGCCAGGTCCGAGTCGCCTGAGGGGGAGGCCCAGTGCCAGCGACTGCTGCCGATCAGGAGCCAACGGGCGGGCGCTGCCGCGCCAGAGCCCCCGGGGCTCACCTCAGATCCCCTCGCCCACGTGGATGCCGCACTCCTGCTTGAGGCCGCCGAAGCGGGTGGAGCGGCCGTTCACGCTGCCGTCATCGGGGGCGCTGGTGTGCCAGTCGCCCACGCTGGAGTAGCCCTGGGCGAACAGGGGATGCTGGGGCAGGCCGTTGTTCTCCATGTAGTAGTAGACGTCCCGCGTGCTCCACTCCAGCAGCGGTCGCAGCGACCAGCGGCCGCGCACCGGATCGAGTGTCCGCATGGTGCGTCGGAGGTCGGTCTGGCCGCCGCGCACGCCGCTGGCCCAGCAGCGGGCATGCAGAGCCGCCAGGGCCCGGTCGAGGGGTTCCACCTTGCGGATGCGGTTGTAGAGCTCCAGGTCTTCCACCCGGCCCGTCTCCCAGAGGCGGCCGTGCCGGGCCTCCATGCGGGCGGGGCTCAGCTCCGCCTGCACCACCTGCAGGTTGATCGGCAGCAGCTCCTGCAGTTGATCGGCGTAGTGATAGGTCTCGGCCGGCAGATAGCCGGTGTCCACCCACAGCACCGGGATGCCCGCACCGCCGAGGCTCTCGCCGAGGCGGCTCACCATGTGCAGCAGCACCGCGGACTGGATGCCGAAACTGGTGGTCACCACCAGGCCGTCGCCGAAGGTGTCATACGCCCAGCGCAGCCGCCCTTCGGCCTCCAGCGGACTGAGCTGCGCCAGGGCCCGCTCCAGATCGAGAGGCTCTGACCCGGGGCCGGCCGCCGGGGTGGTGGGGCTGCTGGGAAGAATCGTGGCCGTGGGGGGCACCATGGGTCCATCATCGCCGCTGACTGGGGACCCTGGGTAGGGTTCCTTCAGAACGCTCGCATCCCACCCCCTCGCCCACCCCCAGCCCTGAGCCAGAGCCCCCCCGCCTCCGTGCCGCCGCCGGAGTTCTCCAGCCCCGATTCCGTCGCTGTTGGCCCTACCGATGGTCAGCAGCCCGTGTTGATCGTCGGGGGTGGCTTCGGCGGCCTCTACACCGCCCTGGCCTTGGCGGAGCAGCGCAGCCACCCGTCGATCCTGCTGATCGAACCGAATCCGCGCTTTGTCTTTCTGCCCCTTCTTTATGAGTTACTGAGCGGCGAGCTGCGTAGCTGGGAGATCGCCCCCCGCTACG
>JBILEP010000104.1:0-6974 GCA_044352045.1 Cyanobium sp.
TCGACCAGCGGCGGGTGGCCGGCTGCCGCTTCGCCGGGGCGGTGTTCACCAACCTCACCCAGGACCACCTCGACTACCACCTCACGATGGAGGCCTACTTCGAGGCCAAGGCGCTGCTCTTCGCCGAGCCGCTGCTGGCGGGCGGGGCGGTGGTCAACGTGGATGATCCCTGGGGCCGGATCCTGGCGGAGCGCCTGGCGGCGGCGGGGCGCCCCTGCTGGCGCAGCTCCCTGGAGAACCCTGAAGCCGAGCTGCGGGTGACCGACCTGGCCATGGGGGCCGGCGGCGTGACGGGCACCGTGATCACCCCGGCGGGCGAGGGCCGCTTCCGCTCCCCCCTGGTGGGCCGCTTCAACCTGATGAACCTGCTCCAGGCGGTGGGGGCCCTGGTGCAGCAGGGGCTGCCTGTGGCCCAGGTGCTCGCCGGCCTGGAGAGCTTCCGGGGGGTGCCCGGCCGGATGGAGCGGGTGCCGGTTCCCGAAGGACTGGGGGGGCCTGCCGTGCTGGTGGACTACGCCCACACCCCCGATGGTCTGGAGAGCGCCCTGGCGGCCTGCCGCCCCTTCAGCGCAGGGCGGCTGATCTGCGTGTTCGGCTGCGGCGGCGATCGCGACCGCAGCAAGCGCCCCCAGATGGGGGAGATCGCCGCCCGCCTGGCGGACGCGGTGGTGGTCACCTCCGACAACCCCCGCAGCGAAGATCCTCAGCGGATCCTTGACGATGTGGTGGCGGGCATCCCCGCCGGCAGCGACCTGCGGGTGGAGAGCGACCGGGCCCGGGCGATCGCCGAGGCCATCGCCGGGGCTGGGCCCACCGACCTGGTGCTGATCGCCGGCAAGGGGCACGAGGACTACCAGATCCTCGGCACCACCCGCATTCACTTCGACGACCGCGAGGAGGCGGAAAAGGCCCTGCGGGCCCTGCCGCGTTGAGGCCGCCTCAGGCGGTGTCGCCCTCCCGGTTGCGCAGGAAGGCCCAGCAGGCGGCGGCCAGGCCCACCGGCACCAGCAACAACCAGCCCCGGGCGCGGTCCACGGGGCTACCGGCATCGCCGGCGGTGCTCATCGACTTGGTGAAGTCCTTGCCGAAGTCCTGGCGCTTGCTGTCGCCGCCGAGCTTCTCACCCACCGCGGCGAGCTTGCCCATCACCCCCTCCTTGGCGCTGAAGGGGCAGGTGAGCCGGGCGCTGTTCTGACCGTCGCGGCTGAGGTCGAAGACCACCTCCACCTTGTCGGCGTCGATGGCGCGGCTGGAGACCACCTTGGCGAGATCGCGCTGCCAGCCCTGCTGCACGGCGGCTTCAAGGCAGGCGGATTCGGCGGTGCGCAGCATCGCGTCGCCGCTGGCGGCGAGGGCGGCATGGCCGGCGGCGAACAGGCCGAAGCCAGCGGCCGAGGCCAGCAGGAGCGGCCGGAAGCCGGCGCGGGGGGAGACGGGCGACATGGATTCCAGCGCGGGGATGGAACGGGTTGGGGTCAGGGCATGACCTGAAACTCCACGCTATGCAGGGATGGGAGAAACGCAAGTCATCGCGACGTTCTGCTGCCGCTTGTTCCGATTGCTGCCTGCTTTTCGGCGTTGGCCTCAGGTTCCCGGGGACATTCTTCCCCTTGTTCTTCGCAGCCTGGGCTGGTGGGGATTGTCAAGTTGCGGCAAGATGTTGGCCTTTTTGGGTTGTCCTGCGCCCGCTAGCAAGCTGTTGCGTCTGCGATCCGTTACAGAGAGGCGATGGATTGGCCTCCGTTTGGCACTATCCAGAGGACCCTTTCGCACCGTGGAATGGCTTCCGGCGTTCCCCTCTCCAAAAAATTCCTGGCCGAGGTCTTCGGCACCTTCTGGCTCGTGTTCGGCGGCTGCGGCAGCGCCGTGCTCGCCGCCGCCTTCCCCTACAACGAAGCGACCAATCCCTTCGGTCTGGGTTTTCTGGGGGTTGCCCTGGCCTTCGGCCTGACGGTGCTCACCATGGCCTACGCCATTGGCCACATCTCCGGCTGTCACCTCAATCCCGCCGTCAGCTTCGGCCTCTGGGCGGGGGGCCGCTTCCCGGGCTCCCAACTGCTGGCCTACATCGTTGCCCAGGTGCTGGGGGCGATCATCGCCGGTGGTTTCCTCTATGAGATCGCGAGTGGCCGCAAGGGCTTTGCCCTCACGGGCAGCAACCCGCTGGCCACCAACGGTTTCGGCAGTCACTCGCCGGGCGCCTACGGCCTCTGGTCGGCCCTGAGCATCGAAGTGCTGCTCACCTTCTTCTTCCTGATCGTGATCCTCGGCGCCACCGACAAGCTCGCCCCCGGCGGCTTCGCCGGCGTGCCGATCGGCCTGGCCCTCACCCTGATCCACCTGATCAGCATCCCGATCACCAACACCTCGGTGAACCCGGCCCGCAGCACGGGCGTGGCGGTCTGGGCGGGTCCGGAACTCGTGGGCCAGCTCTGGTTGTTCTGGCTGGCGCCGATCGCGGGTGCCCTGCTGGCCGGCTGGGTGTACCGCCATCTGCTCACCCACGAGAGCCGGGTGGAGGGCGTCATCCCCTCCGAACCGATCTGAGCCCGGATCGGTTCGCGGCCTTCATTTCCCCAGCTCCGCCAGGGCCTGCAGCAGCCTCACCACCTCCTCCTCGGTGGTGGTGAGGTGGGTGCAGGCTCTCAGGCAGGCCGGATCGGGCAGGGAGCGCAGCCAGATTCCTTGCGCGCCCAGTGTCCGCACCACCGCGGCCGGGTCGATCGCTCCCCCATCCGGGCGGTGCAGTTTGAAGCTCACCAGCCCGGCCGCCGGCGCGCTCGGCAGCAGGGGGCGGGCGTTGGGCAGATCCCGCAGGCCCTGCCAGAGGGCGTTGCTGCGCTTTTGGATCCGCTCCAACCGCGCCTGGTCGCTGCCTTCGGCCTCCAGCAGCGCCAGGGAGCTCTCGAGCCCGGCGAGCAGGGGCGTGCAGGAGGTGGCCACCTCGAAGCGTCGGCCGTCGTTGTGGAAGGAGTCGGCGGCGGCATTTTCGTTGCGCAAGCTGCGCCAGCCGATCAGGGTGGGCCGCCCCTCCGCCAGCAGCCGGGGCGAGAGCACCACCGCCCCCAGACCCTCCGGACCGCAGCACCATTTGTGGCCCGTGAACGCGTAGATGTCGGCGGCCGCGGCGGCCGCGGCCACGGGCACGCTGCCGAGCGACTGGGCCGCGTCCACCAGCAGCCAGGGCTGGCGCGGATGGGCCGCGAGCCGCTGGGCCACCGCCTCGATCGGCAACAGGCGGCCGCTGTTCCAGAGCAGGTGGGAAAGCACCACCAGCCGGGTGCGGGGGGTGAGGGCGCGCTCCAGGGCTGCGAGGGCCGCGGCATCGGCCTGGCTCTGATCGCCGGGCAGGTCGCGCACCGGCAGGGTGGCCAGGCTGAGCTGCTCGCGGCGGGCCAGCTCGTGGCAGGCCGCCACCACGCCGGGGTGTTCGGCGTCGCCGATCAGGATCTCCTCGCCCGCCTGCCAGGGCAGCCCCCAGAGGGGAAGCACGCAACCAGCACTCACGTTCTCGGTGAAGGCGATGCGATCGGCGGAAACACCGCACCAGCGGGCCAGTCGCGCCCGCAGGCCGCTGCTCAGTCCGCCGAGCATGGGCCAGACCGCCTCGGTGAACGGCCCCAGCTCCTGCAGACGCCGCCCGGTGTCGACGATCGCCTCTCGGGAGGGGGTGGGCAGGGGGCCCTGGCCGCCGTAGTTGAAATAGGTTTTGTTGGCGAGGGCGGGCAGCAGTGCCCGCAGTTTGCTCACAGCACCTGGCCCACGGCCACGGCCGCCACGGCCGAAAAGAGGGTGATGCCGAGGGCGGTGAGGGGGTTCTGTCCCTGGGCCACCGCCAGGCTGGTGATCACACCGGCGCCCAGGCAGGCCACCGCCAGCTGGGTGGTGAGTTCGCCGCGGGAATGGGGGGTGGGCAGCACGGATTTGGGGAGGGAATTGCTGCGACGGTAGGGAGTGAAAACCGTGCCGCCCGCCGCGAAGCGCCCGCGCTTCATGGGTTGTGGTGGTTCGTAAAACCGCTTCACAAATGTCCGTGGGTGGGGGCTGCCGGCGCGATCGGCTGGGCCGTTGGGGAGGAGACGGCGGCGTGCTCGAAGCTCATCGGCATGTGGTCGAGGGGGCGCGCCTCGGAGGGCTGGGGCGCTGCCGGCATTGAAATGATGGATCTGGAGAGTGGGGTCGCCGGTCGGGTTGATCGGCGCGGTGACCTTGAATTCCAGAGTCCAATTGGGGTTGCTCCCCGCCATCATGGTTTCTGGAATGGTGGTGGAGTTGGAGTCTTCAGAGCGGGAGGCGAGGATCGTGGGCTGGGTTGAAGTGGCTGCGATATCGGTGCTGACAGTGGCTGTGGCGGGGCCGGGTGTTGGTCCGGGTCGGCGTGTTTGTTGTGTCAGTGGTGGTTGTCGCAGCTTCAAATCTTGTCGCACCCAACTGGTCCTGGCCATTCTCTGTATTCACAAAGTCGAAACATGCGTCGTAGAGTGGATCATCAAATGCCCATTCGAGGCTGTCGCAAAATGAAGGCGCCGGTGAAGTCGCTGACGGCGTGTGCGGCCCGCGCGCCCCGGGCGCGGAGGGATGAGGAGCCCGAGATGTTGAAAACCAACCGGGGTAGTGCTGAACGTCGTCTTCAGAACCCCAAGGAACTGCCGTGAATTCCTTGAGGCTGCCGGCGCCATTCATCTAACTTTAGAAAAAACCCATCAGGTTTCCGTAAAAAGCGAAGTCCCGGGTTCCCCGGCGACATGACTGCGAAGGCTCCTGCCCTCCGTCCGTCACGACGCTTTGGAACAGTCCAGGTACGACTTTCCCCCCTGGCGGGGCGTGATCCTCAGCTGGCCTCCGTCGCCAGTGTCTGGGAGGCCGGCCGTGCCCGTCCGCTGCTCGCCCAGGCCCGCAGGGCCTCCAGTTGCTCCCGGGCGGTGCGGCTCAAGGGCACCACCTGGCTGGCGGCGGCGATCAGGTCGGCCTCCGCCAGCTCCCGCCCCTCCCCGAAGGCCAGGTGCATCGCTTCGATCACCGTCTGCTCCAGCTCGGCGCCCGAGAAGCCGGCGGTGCGGTCCACCAACACCTCCAGGGGGATCGTGTGGGCCGGCCGGCGGCGGCGCAGCTGCAGGTCGAGGATCGCCCGCCGCTCACCCCGGTCCGGGAGTTCCAGCAGGAAGATCTCATCGAAGCGGCCCTTGCGCAGCAGCTCCCCCGGCAGGCGCTCCACCGCGTTGGCGGTGGCCACAACGAACACGGCGCTGGTTTTCTCCGCCATCCAGGTGAGCAGGCTGGCCAGCACTCGCTGGGTGGTGCCGCCGTCGCTGCGGGAATCGCCCCCGAAGCCCTTGTCGATCTCGTCGATCCAGAGCACGCACGGGGCCATCGCCTCCGCCCGCTGGATCATCTCCCGCGTGCGCGCTTCACTCGCCCCCACCAACCCGGCGAACAGCCGGCCCACATCCAGCCGCAGCAGGGGCATCGACCAGCTGTGGGCAATCGCCTTGGCGGTGAGCGACTTGCCGGTGCCCTGGGGCCCCACCAGCAGCACACCGCGGGGCAAAGGCAGCCCATAGCGCTGGGCGTCCTCGCCGAAGGCTCGGTGGCGCTGCTCCAGCCAGTGCTTGAGCGCCTCCAGGCCGCCGATGTCCGCCGGGGTGGCCTCGGTGGGGCAGTACTCGAGCAGCTCGCTGCGGGCGATCGCCTGCCGCTTCTCCTCCAGCACCTCCGCCAGGTCGTCGAGCCCCAGCTCGCCCCGGCGGGCCAGGGCCCGGGCGGCCAGCTGGCGCACCCGCTGTTCGCTCAGGCCGTGGCAGGCGGCGGTGAGCGACTCCAGCACCCCCGCCGCCAGGGGGTGGCCACTGGCGGCCGCGATCGAGCCCAGCAGGGCGCCGATCTCCGTGGCGTCCGGCAGGGGCAGCTCCAGCAGGGTGACGCTGTCCTCCAGTTCCCGTGGCAGCTGCCAGTCCGGCGCGCTGATCACCAGGGTGTGGGGCACCCGCCGCAGGGCGACCGCCAGGTTGCGCAGCCGCCGGCACACGCCCGCGTCGTCGGCATAACGGTGGAAGTCCTTGAGCAGCAGGATCGCCCCCTGCTCCGGCGGCAGGCCCGCCAGGGCCTCCAGGGCCGCCTGCGGGTTGCGTGTCGCCTCCCCCTCCCGGTTCGGCGCGCCGCTCAGGCCGCCCACGAAGTCCCAGCGCAGCAGGGTGCGGCCCCCCAGCCGCGCGGCAGCCCGCTCCAACAGGCTCTCCACCCGCTCCTCCTCCAGGCTGCGGATCCAGAGGATCGGCGTGCGGGAGCGAATCAGCAGGTCGAGCTGATCGGCCAGGGAGGGGGTGGCGCTCATCGGGGCCGCAGCTTGCGCAGGGCCGCCCAGCGGGGGTCGACCTCCGCCGGGGCGTCCCCCCAGCTGGGGGGTCCGGGACAGTCGCTGCCGCAGCGGTTCACCAGCGGCAGGCGCAGGCTCAGCTGCTCGAACAGCCACCGCTCGGGATCGAAGCGGCCGCGGGGGTCGAGGCGATCGTCCAGCTCCTCCGCCAGCGCCCCGGCCCCGGGGCTCTCCAGCGCCGAGAACTCCCCGGCCGCCTCCCCCTCGGCCCCGACCAGTTCCAGCAGTTCGTGGGCCTCGGCCCGCAACGGCTGGTTGAAGGGCTGCAGGCAGCGGTCGCAGCAGAGGGTGACGATTGTTTCCGCCTCCCCTTCCACCTCCAGCGCCTGGCCGTGGTGGCGGACCCGCAAGCTGCCGCGCACCGGCGTGAGGCTCTCCAGGCCGGCGATCGGCTGCTCCACCCGCCAGCTGCGGCCCTCCGCCAGAAGCCGCAGTTCCGGCAGCGGCACCGGCCGCAGCCGCGGGGTGCCGGCCGCCGGGGGCTGGCTCACTTGCGGCCCTTCGGCTCGAATGGCAGGCGCCCACTCGCCTCCCCGGCGGTGGCGGTGACGGTCTGGCGGGCGATCTGCTTGTCGAGGATCTGCTGCAGGTTGTCCGGCAG
>JBILEP010000105.1:0-6966 GCA_044352045.1 Cyanobium sp.
CTTCTCCAGGATCGTCTGCACCGCGATCGAGGCGTGGTCGGTGCCGGGCAGGCAGAGCACGTTGCGGCCGCGCAGGCGCTGAAAGCGCACGATCGTGTCGATCAGGGCGGTGTTGAAGGCGTGGCCCATGTGCAGGCTGCCAGTCACATTCGGCGGCGGGATCACCACCGCGAACGGCTCGCCCGCTGCCGCCGGATCGGGATGGAAGGCGCCGGCCTCCTCCCAGGCGGCCTGCCAGCGGGCCTCGGTGCCGGCCGGGTCATAGGTCTTGGCCAGGGCGAGGTCGACGGGCGAACGGGCGTCCTCGGACACAGGCGGGCGGCGCGGCAGGGTTCCATCGTCTCAAAGGGGCGCGGGGCCGGCGGCGCAAGGGGGCGGCGCGGCGTGGCGGCAGCCGCCAGAGTGGATAGATGGACACCGCGGAGCTGCGCTGGCGACAACGGCTGGAGAGCCTGGGGCGGGCCCTGGGCCAGTTGGAGGCGGCCCTGGCGGCCCTCGACGCCGACCCCGCCAACGAAGTGATCGGCATGGCCGTGATCAAGGCCTATGAATTCAGCTTCGAGCTGGGCTGGAAAACCCTCAAGGATCTGCTGGCGTACGAGGGGATCGATGCGCCGCTGCCCCGCCAGGTGATCCGCGAGGCCTTCGCCGCCGGACTGCTGCCCGATGGCCAGGTGTGGATCGACATGCTGGAGCAGCGCAACCTGATGGCCCACACCTACGACGTGAAGCGGGCCCAGCGGGCCCTGGTCCTGATCCGCGGGACGTTCGCGCCGGCCCTGCGGAGCCTGGCGCAGAACCTGGAGCAGCGGCCATGACGGAGCCGCCAAGCGCGCCGCCGATGCAGCCACAGGGCCTCGGCGGCCTGCCGCCCACCACCCTGGCGCAGATCACGGCCGTGCTGCAGCGCTTCCCCTCGATCCGCTGGGTGAAGCTCTACGGCTCCCGCGCCATGGGCCGCCAGCGCCCCGGCTCCGACATCGATCTGGCCTTCAGCAGCCCCGACGACTGCAGCGCCGCCCTGGCCGGCGCCTTCGATGAGCTGCCGATCCCTTACACCGTTGATGTGACCCACTGGGAGAGCCTGGAGCACGGCGGGCTGCGCCGTCACATCGAACGGGTGGGGGTGCCGCTGGGGGTCGGGGTGGCTCGGGGATAGGTCCCGGCGTCGGCGCCTTCGAGGCCAAACCCCAGCCGGCTCGGCTGTTGCATGCTGTGGAGCAGGGCGGATCTGGTACCGCCTTGCAGGCGTCTCCAGGGATTCACGGGGTCAGCAATGCCGATCTCGCCCGCTTTGATCGCATGTCCAATCAGGCGGCCATCGCTAACGATGTCACCTGATTAAAGCTGCTGGCCAAAGCCTTGAGTCCACATGTGGACAAAGCTTGGGCAAGGCCTGGAGCCCCCCTTGCGCACTGTCAACGCGCACGAGGCCAAAACCCAGTTCTCCAGGTTGATCGACGCGGCCCACGCCGGCGAAACGATCCTGGTGGCCAAGGACGGCAAACTCTGGACACGGCTGGTGCCGCTGGAAGCCGATCAACCCCGGCGGCAGCCCGGGGTGCTGCGGTGACAGCTGCAGCTTCCCCCCATCGATTTACTTCTCGCCCCTCTGCCTCCCGAGGAGCTCGACGCCCTCGATGGCCCACTGCCCTCCTGATGGCCCCATCCCTCCTGCTGGACACCCTTGCACAAACTTTCCGAGCCAGCACGTTCATGTCCAGGGCGGTGACCCTAAGGCGGTGTAAAGCGACCGGCGGGTGTCTTTCTCTGGCCTCGGCAGGAGGAGAGAAGGGGGCGGGCTCCAGCGGAGGCTTGCGGCGGCCAAGGGAGACTCCCGGATTGGCCCACCCTCAGGCCGACGACGGGTGGCCACCCTGCACCAGCGCCACCGCCAAACCAGGCACCTTCTGGAACGCGGCATCGCCCGTGACCATCACGGCGCTGGAGCCGAGCTGCAAGCAGCAGGCCGCCTGCAAGGCATCGGGCGTGCGCAGCTTGTGATCCGCCCGCAGGAGCGTGGCCTGGTCTAGCACCGCCGCCGTGAGCTCCACCCATTGCAGATCCGGACGGGAGAAGAAGCCTTCGAACCGCTCCAGGGTCGACTGATCGCGGCGGCGCAGGGGCCCTGCGCGGCATTCAAGCCAGCTCAGGCGGCTGACCGCCAGACGGAGGTCACCGCCAGAGGCGGCAGCCATGGCCGCCAGCTGCCGGAGTTGCTGCTTCACTGCCTCCGCCCACATCGCTTCCCCTTCAACGAGGTAGATCACAGCGCTGGCATCTAGGAAGGCGATCACCAGTCGCGCTGTTCGTTGAGGTCAGCATCGATGGCGTCGCGGCTTCTGCCCGGCGCCGCCGGGGGCAGCTCCAGCAACCACTCCAGGCAAGAAGGTCCGGCTGTAGTGGGCTGGGCCGCCGAGCGTTGCAGGCGCTGGTAGTCGTCAGCGCTGAGCACCACGGCGGCCGGCCGGTTGCGCTTGAGCAGATGCACCGGACCAGCGCGCAAGGCGTCCTCCACCGCCGCGATGCCGCGCCGCTTGAGCTCGGCGGAGCGGAGCACATTGAGTGGTGGCTCGCCCATGGGACCGATGTCGGCTGCAGACCCAACTTAGGGCCAGAGTGATGACTCTGGTACTGAAAGCAGTACTGACGCGCCAATGGGGCCGGTCTTCAAGGCTCCGCATGCCAGGGTTCCAGGCACTGCAGATCCAGGCCCTGATATCAGAGCAACACGTCGCCGCGCAGGACAAAGCCATCGGCGAAACGGCCACTGCTCCCCCAGGCGCTGGTGTCGCAGGAGAGGACGACGCGCTCAGCGCCGTGCCTGATCTCGATGGTGCTGATGGGTGTTCCCGGCCAGCTCATGAGCCCATTGGCGATGGCTGGTTACCTCCACACCTCCCCGGCCTGTACTTAGGCCAACCAGGTAGAGACTGGCCTTGAGATCCCGCACCGACACCAAACAGATGGCTACGCCAGTCATGCTTCCATGGCTGTCTCTGACCAAAACAGTGGCCTGCCTTGAGCACTGGTGTGAGCGATTCCGTCAGGGCTGATGCCCCCCATCTCCAACCAGTGCAGCCGACCGCTGGCATCGCCGGCCACCAGGAGCTGGTGGGTGGGGATCCAGGCCAGAGCGGTGATGGCGGCATCGGCCACGAAGAGCACGCGGGGGGCGGCACCCCTGCTGGTGAGATCCCACAGCCGCATAGTTCTGTCACCGGACCCAGATACAAGGTAATCATTCCCGATCGCGGCCAAACAGTTCACAGGTCCTTGATGATCTATCAATCGAGCGGTGCACTGACCAGTACTTGAATCCCAGACTCTAATGGTTTTGTCTTCGGATCCCGAGGCAAAGCTATTCTTGGTTAGTGGCTCTATGCACCGTACTGCTCCATTGTGGCCAACCAAGGCTTTTGAGCTGCCAAGATCGATATCCCAAATGCGAATAGTGTTATCAGCAGAGCCAGAGACAAGACGTCCATCGGGCAAACTCGCGACAGCATGGACAGTACCTTGGTGGCCAAGAAGAAAAACCAGAGGCCTGTCACTTGTTTTGTCATAAATACATATCGTGCTATCGTCAAGCCCAAATGCCAACCTCGCGCCAGAAAGAGCAGTCGAAGCATAAGCAGCTTCAAGGCTCGTAATTGGCAATGTGCATTGCATTTAGGGCGGAGAAGCGGGCATCAAAGGTGAGCACCGGCAGCGCCTGGAGGCGGCCGGCGCGGGCCAGGATCAGCTGATCCGCCAGGTCGCTGCCGTGGCGGAACCGCTCCAGAGCATCGATCACGGCGTCGAGGTCATCCACCACCACCCCTCGGGTGCGCACCAGCCGTTCCAGCAGGCCATAGCGGCTCTCGCGATCCAGCCCGTAGCCCCGCAGCACCCAGCCCACCTCGGCCAACACCACATCCGGGAGATAGGCACCACCGCCGGCGATGGCGTCGAGAAAGGCGCGTTCGGCGATCGGGGTCTGAATCGGATCGTCTCCGATCAGCAGCCGCACCACCACGTTGGTGTCGAGGGTGCGCATCTCAAGGATCGGGGCTGGCCACAGCGGCGGAGATGGCCTGATCCATCTCCTCCAGGCTCATCACCCGGCTCAGCGGCGGCCGATGGCGAAACAGGTCTTCCGGTTCGTAGCGGCTGGGCACCAGCACCAGCCGCCCATGGGCATCAATACTGGCCTGGAGCCTGGCACCAGCGGCCAGGCCCAGCGCCTCGCGGAGCTGGCGGGGAATGGTGAGCTGCCCTTTGCTGGAGAGGGTGATGGTGGTCATGGACCCATCGTAAGGCGCGCTGCCTTACCTGGGATAGTGCGAACGAACAAGGCCACAAGATCAGTGCTCCCCAGCGACGTTCCATCCGCAGCAGCCGGAGCGGAGGCGCCGATGCTGCGGATGGAGGGGTGATCAGTTGCAGTTCGAGGGATTGGCGTAGGTGAACGACTGATAGCGGTTGAACGTGGTGCGCACATCCACACAGCTACCGCCACGTTTCCAGTAGGAATCTTCGCCGTTCTCCCGCGAACTGGTGCGGATGTAGGTGTAACCCGAGCCGGTGAGGCGGCTCTCCACATAGCCCGGATCACTGCCGATCAGATTCTGAAATTCCGGCACCGCCTGGCCCACGGCGCCCGCCTGGCCACCCGCTGGTTTGCCACCACCCAGCAGGGCACCGATCAGCGCCCCCACCGCAGCACCGGCCAGGGTCGATCCGGTGGCGGTGCTTGGGTGGTCGTCGAACTGGGCATTGGGATTGGTCACCTCATCGGTCTTGACCGACAGCCGCGTGGTGCTGCTGCCGTCATTCCAGGTGAACACGCCTCTGCTGCCCTGGTCTTCGAACAAAACATTCTGCTGAATTCCAGAGGTGGTTTCCACATGCAGCTGCTGGCGGTTCGGCCCCGAGAAGCGGAAGTGGTTGCCGTTATCAAGATCGACAACAAAGACCGTCGTCGGACCATTCTGCTTCTGCTTCACCGTGCAGTAGCCGTTGAAGGCCTCATAGCCATTCTGCTTCAGAGCGCAACGGCCATTGGCGCGAGCCACAGTCTCCGCCAGAGCGGCTGATGCGAAGAGACCATGCAGCAGCAGGGCGCTGGGGAGCAGAACGAGCTTGCGTTTCAGGGACATTGGCTGCAGATATGGATCAAGGTCATGCTGGCAAGCATCTGCCTGAATGCCAACAACATCCTGATTGGGCGTGACCGTGCTCTTAATCCACAGGATCGGCTTTGGCCAGGCAGCACCATAGCCCCCAGCGGAAACACCTCCGGGGCTTCGAGCGGATCGGACTGAGGTGGTGAACAGGCTCTCGTGGGGCAAGACCTCCAGGGCGATCGGTTGGCTCCGGCCCCCTGGCTCGCAGCCCTCCAGCCGCGCTGCTCTTCAGCAGGTCTGGCAAAGGAGATCCAGCGCAGGTCCGATGGGAGCTAGCCAGGGAGGGCTGTCCAGGGTCGCTCCTGAACCAATGCTGGTCGCATGAAGGGCTTCGAGCCAGGGCGGGCTGTAAGCCGTTGGGTTGAGGCTGTCCCCTTGGACGGCACCCCCCGCCCAGTTCGTCAACACGTCACCGCTGGGGGTGGTTCCCGCCTGCGGCTGGGCCGGTGCCAGGCCGTCGCTGCCAGTGAGTGACAAGCTGCTGGTGCGATCGCTTTGGATCAAAGACGCGGTGGCCGCGATGACATTGACCTCCAGCCGCGTCGCCGAGGGACGTCCGGAAATCACGACGGGAATTTGCTCGACCGTGTCCAGCAGGCTGTAGCGATGGGTGCCAAGGGCCACGCCGCTGAGTGCCCAGCTCACGGTGCCCCGGCTGTCGGCCGTCGTCGCGCCGCCGGTCACCAGATTGCCGTCATCGAGGAGCTGCACCGCCTGGTTGGGCAGCACCCGGGCGCGCAGCGTGAAGCTCGTGGCCGTGGTGATGTTGTCGGTGGTGGTGCCGGCCGCGCCGCCGCTGGTGTCACCGGTGGTGTCGAGATCGAGCAGGGAGGTGCTGGTGGCGAGCAGATCGGCGCCGCTGGCATTGGCGTCGCTGAGCAAGCCGGGGCCGGAGGGCATGCCGACGACATTGTTGCTGCGGTACAGGAGCCGGCCGCTGTCGCTGAGGCCGTCCATCGTGACGACCGAGCCGAAGGAGCTGCCGTTGAGGCCGCTGATCAGCTCGAACTCACTGGCGTTGATGGTCACCGACAACAGGTCGTCGGCGCTGGGGGCCCCGTCGCTGAAGGTGGCGCCGGCGTTGCCGAACTTGCTGGCATCCGCCGTGGTGAAGAACACTCTGCTGCCATCGCCACTGATGCCGCGATAGGCGGTGGCTGCCGCCTGGTTCGTGGCGCTGGAGGGGCTACGGGTGAGCAGGGTCTGGGCGCCGGTTGCCAGATCGAAGCTGAACACACCTTTGTCATACTGGCCGCTGCCACTGAAGTTGCCGGTCCAGCTCAGGTAGCTCGATTCAACGATCAGGCTGCTGTTGCCTGCCGTGAAGGCCTTGGCTCGAGCGCCGGCCCAGAAGCCGTAGGACCCCCTGGTCTGATTGGTTCTCCAGTTGACCAGTTTGATCGTGCCGGCTTGGGTATCCACCACAAACACGCCATCGCCGGCCTGGGTGAAGTTCATCCCTCCCGATTGGCTGATCGGCACGTTATAGGCAAAGGCCACGTAGCGGTTGTCGCCCGACACCACCAGCGAACCGGAGGCATAGCTGCCGTTCATCGCGGCACTGGTGTTGTTCTGCTGGAAGCTGAGCAGCTGCACATCGCCCGTCACCACATTGGCGCGGTAGAGATCGGCCTTGGTGGTGTCGGCATCGGCGGAGGCGCCGAGG
The DNA here is from genome assembly GCA_044352045.1 of Cyanobium sp. Taxonomy (GTDB): domain Bacteria; phylum Cyanobacteriota; class Cyanobacteriia; order PCC-6307; family Cyanobiaceae; genus Cyanobium. Next base: position 6,835 of record JBILEP010000105.1, read on the forward strand.
CTGGTGGCATCGGCGACGGTGTAATACACGTAGTCGCCGATCGCCTGCACGAACGTGGGGTTGCTGGCGGTTGTGGTGTTGAGATTGTCGGCGGCATGGTTCAGGAGCCGAATCGCACCGCTGGCGATGTTG
>JBILEP010000007.1:0-19939 GCA_044352045.1 Cyanobium sp.
TGGATTGTTTTAGGATGCTCCCTGGGGTGAGGCCATGGATTGCTTCGATCAGAAGCATGTCTCATTCGTTTTTCTCTCTTGCTGTTCAAGCATTTTGTCAAAATGCCTTTCGTAACCACGCCTTAAGGTGTCTCCTGGTGATGGCGCCTAGGGTGGGGTCTTGCGCCTCCACCTCCCATGCCCCTCTTCTTGCGCACCCGCCATCAGGGCTTGAAACGCTCCCTCGCCGGCGCTGCCAGCGCTGCTCTAATCCTTTCCCTCAGCGGTTGCGGCGGCACGGGCACTTTAAATGGCGCCGGCGCCTCCTTCCCCTCCCCCATTTACCAGCGCTGGTTCCGAGAGCTGGCTGGCCAGGGGATACGGGTGAACTATCAATCCGTGGGTTCGGGAGCAGGCGTGCGGCAGTTCATCTCACGTACTGTGGATTTCGGGGCCAGCGATGTGCCAATGAAGCCTGAAGAGATCGCCAAGGTCCCCCAGGGAGTGGTGCAGATCCCGATGACGGCCGGGGCGATCGCCGTGGCCTACCAACACAAGGGATGTGACCTCAAGCTCAGCCAGGCCCAGCTGGTGGGTGTTTTTCAAGGCAAGATCACCAACTACAGCCAGCTCGGTTGCGCCGCCAAGCCGATCAAGGTGGTGGTTCGCGCCGATGGCTCCGGCACCACCGCCAACTTCACAGCCCACCTGGCCGCCATCGATCCCACCTGGAAGCAGCAGATTGGAGCCGGCAAGAATGTGAACTGGCCGGTGGGTACGGCCGCCAAGGGGAACGAAGGCGTTGCGGGCCAGCTCAACCAGTTGGATGGCGGCATGGGTTATGTGGAAGCGGCCTTTGTCAAGGCGCCGCTCCAGGCTGCGGCCCTGACCAACGCCTCGGGGCAGACGATGAAGCCCACTCCCGAAAGTGAACAGCAGGCGCTGGCCTCCATTGATCTCGGCCCCGAGCTCACAGGCAGCAATCCCAATCCGAAGCAGGGATACCCCATCGTCACGTTCAGCTGGATCCTCCTTTACAAGAGCGGCAACGCCGCCAAGCACGACACCCTGAACAAGGTGTTCGGATACACCCTTTCCGAGGCTGCTCAAGCCATGGCCGGAGATCTGGGGTTCATCAGCCTGCCCGCCCCTGTGCTCGAGAAGGGCAGAGCCGCTCTTGCCACCATCCAACCCTGAGGCCCCTATGGCTCGCCAACCCAACATCGCCCTGGCCACCATCCGCTCCCTGGCCGATGGTCGTTCTTGGCAGGCACATCCGGCTGGAGAAAAGATCTTTGCCGAGGGCGATCATGGCGATGATCTTTATGCAATCATTGAAGGTTTCGTGACCGTTGACTGGGGGAAGGGGGTGTATGAAACCCTCGAGCCCGGGGATTGCTTCGGATTCGATGTCATGGTCGATCCAGCCCGTCGTCGCTACTGCACAGCCACAGCATCGACGGCGGTTCAATTGCTGCCGATGAATCGTGAGCAATTCCTGTTGGCGATCCAGGAGCTTCCGATGTTCGCCCTCGAGAGCCTGCAGGTGCTCGATGAACGTCTCCGCCACCTCAAGGTAGATCGTTCCAGCGGCTGAGGTCTGCCGCGGGAATCAGCTCGCAATGGATGCCCAGCCGTCGAAGCGAAGTCTGCAGCTCTCTCCCCTGCCCCTGGGGAAGGGGTGGAGTGGCTTTTGGTCGCTTCTGAGGATCCAGATAGGGGGCCACTTCCCCGGGCGGGCAATTCAGATGCCTGGCCAGAAGCATCTGGGCCGCAAACATGTCAGCGCCAGCCCCCACGCCGCGCAGTTCCAGGCGCCAGGCCGGCAGTCGCATCCTCCCGGATTCCACCGCCCGCAGGCCAGGCAGGGACGCCAGCACCAGCAGGGCGTCCCCCTGCCGCAACACCCGATCCAGCCCGGGCATCGTCAGCCTCTGGCCCGCGGACAACAGTGACACCGGCATCACTCCATAGCCTTCGGCGATCTGGCCCAGGCTTCGTCCGACCAAACTGTCTTGCGCCTCCACCCGGTAATCGGTCAGGAGCAGATTTGTCTCCGCCACCCGCATCACCTCCCGAACCCGTTCCCCGAAGGCTGTTGCCACCACAGCCTCGGCAGCCAGTTCCAGGGGATTGACCACTTCGATTCCGGGGAAGAGCCGGCTCAACCCCGCCGCAGGGCTCTGGGAGTGGGATTGAACCGCCAGGCGGGCCTGAGGCCAGAGATCCTGAAGGTGGAGGGCTGTCTCCAGATTGGCCATCAGGTCATCGCCCAGCACGGCCACGGCCTGGCAGCGACCATGACGAAGCACCCGCTTGGCCCGCTCCAAACTGGCGAAGGCCAAGCCTGCGCCATCTTCCCGTTCCGATTGCACGCGCACCACGGCCAGCCGGGTCGCCAGCAGAAGGTTCTCAAGCCTATGGGCGAGGCGGCGGCCGCCGATCAGCAGCGCGTAGCTTGCTCCTATCGTCGGCGGCGGAGGTTCACGGCGGCCCAGGCGCCGGGAGAGCAGCCAATCCAGGATCACCGCCACTAGCCAGGCCGTAAACAAGGTGCCCCCCAGGGCAATCGCCAGGCTGAAGGACGCCAGGGGGAGTCGCTCAGAGGTGATGGTTCCGCCGCCGGTCATGGCGCTGAGGGCATCGATGTACTCCCCCTTCAGCAGCGCGATGGTGAGCAACAGGCCCCGAAGAGGGGAGCCGAAGCCGAAGCGATCGCTACCGACCGCCAGCACGAGAACCAACAGCCCCACACCGAGCAGAAATCCGGGATTGCTCCGGCTCAGGCCTTTGACGAAGATGTCTTGAAATGCCTCCCTCGCCAACTGGAGGCGGGACCCTGCCTCTCTCCATCCGTTGCGGCCCCTGCGCGCCCGGCTCAGGGGGGTACTGACCGCCTCGAGCCAGAACAACTGATCTCCCGATCGAGGTTTCCCTTCCAGATCCCACCACTGGCTGGCCGGCGGCCCGATGGGGGACTGATCGGCCGGGCACCACTGCAGCAGGCGCCTCTGCCGCTGCTGCAGGGTGTGCAGATCCTCCTGGCTGTCCATGGAAATCTCCTGGCGGTGCACCTGGAACCGCTCACCCTGATCCGTGAAGGCCGCCTCACTTCCCTCCCTGTGCAGAGCATGGGCAAACACCCCTGCGGTGAGCAGCTCCGGATCCACCATCACCACCCCTGGCAGTCGCTCCCGCAGGTGGCGCTCCAGACCGCGACTCCCGTTGGAGCGCACCACAACCCGGGTTGTTCCATTCAGGAGGCGCACCTGCAGGGCCGCTTCCAGATTCACTCCGCTGTCGGAGCTGAGCAGCAGAACAGCGCGTGCATCCCGCACCCCGGCCTGAAGGAGAGATTCCGGCTGGCGCATGTCACCGATCACCAGACCCGCCGCCACGGCCCGCAGCCCATCGTCCTGGATCCAGAGCGGAGGGGTGAGGTCAAGACAACGCAAAGGTGCGTTGAAGTAGAGCAGTGTGCGCACGCAGGCCTGGCCCAAGCCCCCGAGCCCGCATACCACGATCAAGCTGGTCGACACATCCATCGGATGCACCCCACTTCTATATTCACCTCCATCGCCCGAGGCCTGTCTGTTGCGCAGGTGCACCTTTCCTGGTGATCGGCGACACCTGAACCGTTGTCCTTCTGTTGGTTCTGCCCTGGCTGTTCTCCTGCCTGAGCCGCCACTGCGACGGGCTGGAGCGATCTTCCCGCCGCCGGAGGCTTGGGGGGCTCTGGCGTTGGGGGGGCGATTATGGTTTTCAGGTTCCGGCAGCCCGGCGCTGCGGAGCCGCATGCCGCTCCCCTAGCCCGCCTTCTGCATCGCACGCTGCAAGGCCCGGGCGATGGTGATTCCCAGCACGTTGAGCAGCACGAGGTTATGCAGGGCGATCAGCAGCAGACCGGGCCTGCTGGAGCTGGTCATGGTGGAGTTGCGACGCTGCAGCACAACATCGAGGGACTGATAGTAATAATCGAAGCTGCTGCGGGCCTCCAGGCCATCGAAACTGAACCAACCGGGCTTTCCCTGCCAGCGGGCGAAGGCGTCGATTCTCCAGGTGAACCAGCCCCAGCCCATGGCGAAGTTCAAGGTCCACAACAGAATCTGGATCAGCAGCAAGCCCGGCTCAGCGTTGGAGCTGAACAGCCACAAGTTGAGCACGATCAGGATCGGGATCAACCGCAGCAGCAGCAGGGCGCCGATCCCATCCAGCAGGCGCCGCGGCGCCCGCCCGCGGATCAGCATCCAGACCACCGCGATCAAATAGAGCAGCAGGATGATCGCCACTGCCGCAGGAAAGATCTCCCGCACGAAGAGAAAGTGCACCCGACGGATCACCGGCAGGTCGATCTGCAGCCCATTAGATTCCAGGGACATCGACCGAGCCAGCGCCATCTGCAGGAGCTGCATCGTGCCAAGGGCCAGCAGCTCTCGGGCGGCGCTCGGCCGGCTCTCCGGCCCCCGATCCCTTTCCGCCGGCGGCTTGGGCGACATCGCCATGGAAATCAAGCGGCACCCGGTGGCTCAGAATTTAGGCCGGCTGCGCCCCTTACCATGGGCGCGCTGAATCGCTCCCATGTCACGCCACCTGTCAGGCCTGGGGATCGCGATCCTCCTGACCCTGCCAGGGCTCCCACCTCTGCCTTCCGGGGCGGCGACGCTGGAGCGGACCCCCTCGGCGGCTCCCGCCCGGCAGATCGAGCTGCTCCTGGAGCGCCTCGGCCGCTACCGCGACGGCCTGGAGCGCTCCGCCCGTCGCCTCAGCCTGGCGGAGGCCCTGCGCCAGGGAATGGCCGCCAACCCCTCCCTGCGCCAGAGCTGGGAAGCGGTTCGGCAGGCGGACTGGTCGGTGGTGGCCATTCAGCGGGAGTGGTGGCCGTCGCTGATCGCCGGCTCGGATGATCCGGGCATCTTGGGCTGGACCACCACCACCACCCGGGAGCGGATCCGCAGCCCCCAGGGAAACTCGCGGAGCGTCACGGTCAGCGGCGGCCAGTCCTCCCTCCCCAACCTCACCCTCAGCTGGTCGTTTCTGGATCCAAGCCGCCGCTCCCGGGGCAACGCCGCCCGCTCCGAGCTGGTGGCCCGCCGCTTCCTGTTCGACGTCGACGCCCGCGATCTGATCCTGCGCATCCAGAGCGCCTATGTGCTGCTGCAGGAGCAGTCCGACCTGGAGCGGGATTACCGCGGCCTCTACGACAACCTCACCGCCCTGTTGGCGGGGGGGATGCCGCCGGGCGGTGACCGCGGCCGCATCGACCAGCTGCGCACCGAGCAACTGGCCCTGCTGACCCTGCGCATCCAGGCCCACGAAAACGTGATCGTGGCCGCCGATGCCCTGGCCCAGGCCCTCGCCCTCCCCCCCGGCCAGCTGGTCATGCCCAGCGAGCCGCTGGCGCTGCAGGGGCGCTGGGACCTTCCCCTGCAGGCCACGATCGAGCAGGCCCTGCGGCTGCGGGAGGAGATTCAGGCCAGCGTCGCCAGCGCCGGCGGCGGCGCCTGGAGCGCCCGGGCCCGCCAACGGGGCTACCTGCCCACCCTCTCCCTGGCGGGCCAGCTGAGCGGAACCACGACCAACACCGCCGGCGGGTCGTTGATCGGGGCATTCCAGGCCACCTCCAGCCTCAGCCGCCAGATCGAGAGCCAGCTGGGCATCGGCTTCGACTGGACGATCTTCGATGGCGGCATCCTCAGCGCCGAGGCCGCAGCGCTGCGCAGCCGCTCCCGCCAGGCCCTGGAGCAGGCCGATCTCGATCGCCTCACCGTGACCCGGCAGGTGCAGGACAACCACGCCGCCCTGCTCTCCAGCCTGATCGTTGTGGATGTCACGGGGGAGCAGCTGGCGGTGGCCCGTTCCTCGCTGGCGGCCGCCAGCCGCGACTTCCGCAGCGGCCGCAGCGATGCCACCCGGGTGGTGCAGGCCCTCAACGCCTGCCGCGACGCGGCGACCTCTTACCGGGGGGCGGTGCGCAAACACAACACCGCCATCGCCGGCCTGCAGCGCCATTCGGCCGTCTGGCCGGAGGGCACCTGGTCCCTGCTGATCACCGCGTTCCCGGAGCAGGCCCTGCCCCTGAGCCCCCTGCCTGCCCCCTGAGGGGCTGGCTGCTGCCAATCTTCCCCAGCTGACCCTTTCGGTATGTTCCACCCGTGGGCCAGGCGCGTTGTCCTGGCTACACCAGGGGTCTCGACCTTCGAGCTCTCCCCGCCATGCCCAACGGCAAGCCCAACATCCTGATCCTCTGGGGCGATGACATCGGCCAGAGCAACCTGAGCTGCTACAGCCACGGGCTGATGGGGTACCAGACCCCCAACATCGACCGGGTGGCGAACGAGGGTGCCAAGTTCATCCACTACTACGCCGAGCAGAGCTGCACCGCCGGCCGCGCCGCCTTCATCACCGGCCAGAGCGTGTACCGCACCGGCCTGAGCAAGGTGGGCTTGCCCGGTGCCGAACAGGGGTTCAAAGCCGAAGATCCCACCATCGCCGAGCTGCTCAAACCCCAGGGGTACCGCACCGGCCAGTTCGGCAAGAACCATTTCGGTGACCGTGACGAGCACCTGCCGACGCAGCACGGCTTCGATGAATTCTTCGGCAATCTCTATCACCTCAATGCCGAGGAGGAGCCGGAACTGCGCGATTACCCCAAGGAGGACGACCCCGAGTTCCCCAACTTCCGCAAGCGCTTCGCCCCCCGCGGCGTGCTGCACTGCTGGGCCAATGGCGATGGTAGCCAGCGGATCGAGAGCACTGGCCCGCTCACCCGCAAGCGGATGGAAACGGCGGACGATGAGTTTCTGGTGGAGGCCAAGCGCTTCATCCGCGACGCGGTGGCCTCCGGTGAGCCGTTCTTTGTGTGGTTCAACACCACCCACATGCACTTCCGCACCTATGCCAGGCCGCAGGACATCGGCCGCAGCGGCCGCTGGCAGTCGGAATATCACGACGTGATGATCTATCACGACGAATGCATCGGCGAGATGCTCAATCTCCTCGATGAGCTGGGCATCAGCGACGACACGATCGTGATGTACAGCACCGACAACGGCCCCCACATGAACAGCTGGCCCGATGCCGGCATGACCCCCTTCCGCAGCGAGAAGAACACCAACTGGGAGGGCGCCTTCCGCGTGCCGGCCATGGTGCGCTGGCCGGGCAAGATTCCGGCGGGCGTGAACCTCACCGGCCTCTGCAGCCACCTCGACTGGCTGCCCACCCTGCTGGCCGCCGCCGGGGAGCCGGAGATCAAACAGAAACTGCTCGACGGCTACCCGGTGGGCAACAAAACCTTCCACATCCACCTGGACGGCTACAACATGCTCGACTACTGGACGGGCAAGACCGATCGGAGTCCACGCCAGGAGTTCTTCTATTTCTCCGATGACGGCGACCTGGTGGGTCTGCGCTACGACAACTGGAAATTCGTCTTCCGCGAGCAGCGGGCCCAGGGCACCTGCCAGATCTGGGCCGAGCCGTTTGTGGAGCTGCGGGTGCCGAAGGTCTTCAACCTGCTCACCGATCCCTACGAGCGGGCCGACATCACCTCCAACACCTACTGGGACTGGATGTTCGACCACGTCTTCCTGATCGTGCCGGCCCAGGCCTTCGTGGCCGACTTCCTGAAAACCTTTGTGGCCTATCCGCCCCGCCAGAAGGCGGCCAGCTTCTCGCTGGAGCGGGTGATGGAGAAACTGGAGCACGCCGCCACCGGCGCCCCCTGATCCGGCCTGCCGTGCCCAGCCCCACCGCCACCGCCACCGCTCCGGGCCGGCCTCCGGCCCGGGGGATGGTCTGGATTCCCGGCGGCGACTTCCGGATGGGCTCCGACCACCACTACCCCGAGGAGGCTCCTGCCCATCCGGTGGCGGTGGAGGGGTTCTGGATGGATCGCACGCCAGTCACGAACGCCCAGTTCCTGGCGTTCGTGAAGGCCACCGGCCACGTCAGCCTGGCGGAACGGCCAGCCGATCCCTCCCTTTACCCCGAGGCGAAGCCGGAGTTGTTGCAGCCCAGTTCGGTGGTGTTCGTGCCGCCCCCCCGGCCGATCGGCCAGGGGGATCCCTACCGCTGGTGGCAGTACGTGCCGGGGGCGGACTGGCGCCATCCGGAGGGTGCCGGCAGTTCGATCAAGGGGCGGGAGCGCCATCCGGTGGTCCACATCGCCCATGACGACGCCGTCGCCTACGCCACCTGGGCGGGGAAGCGGCTGCCCAGCGAGGCCGAGTGGGAACGGGCCGCCCGGGGCGGTCTGGAGGACGTGGAGTTCGCCTGGGGGACGGAACTCCACCCCGGCGGCCGCATGCTGGCCAACACCTGGCAGGGGGACTTCCCCAACCACAACTCCCGTCTCGACGGTTGGGAACGCACCTCGCCGGTGGGCTCCTTCCCAGCGAATCCCTTCGGGCTGATCGACATGATCGGCAACGTCTGGGAGTGGACACATGACTGGTATCTGCCCCATGCCCTCCACGCCAGCGGCACTCCCCGCAGCCGCGAGGCCAGCATCGACCCCACCTCCCAACACGGTCAGATTCCACGCAAGGTGGTGAAGGGGGGCTCCTTTCTCTGCGCCCCCAGCTACTGCCGGCGGTACCGGCCGGCGGCCCGCATGGCCCAGGGAATCGACACCTCCACCTGTCACCTGGGCTTCCGCTGCGTCGCTTCCCCCTGAAGACAGGACCGCTTCGCCCCCGAGCGTTCCTGTCCTGCCGCCCCTTTTCCTTCTCTCCCTCCTCCCTTCCCATGGCCTCGCCCACACCCTCTCTGATCGCGGCGAAGCCGCCCCGCTCGGGTTGTCGCTGGCTGCTCAGCGGCTGGCTACTGCTGAGCGCCAGCGCGCTGCTGCCCGCTTCTGCCCAGACCCTCTACACGCTGGAGACCAAATGCGCCGTCAAGGGCGGCGCCCCGCTCACCTGCACGGTGGAGGCTGTCAATGAGGGGGGCGCCACCCTCTACCGCCACCGGATCGGCGACAGCATCACGACCATCCGGGTCAGCGCGGATCCCAGCCGCATGGCCCTTTGGGATGCCAGCAGCCGCGCCTGGCAGAACCTGCGCAACGCCGAGGCGCGCTTCTCCACCAACACGGTCTGCTTCAACAACCGTGATCTCTGCGTGGTGAACGCCAATTATCTCAACAGCCTGCTCGAGGATCGCCCCGACCTGCGCGGTCGCGATTACGTCAGCGCCCACTTCGGAGCCAATGGCCGGGTGGATGTGATCTGCTACGACAAGGGCTGCGATCTGCTCTCCCAGAACGTCAAGGGGGTGACGCCATGAGGACCTCCCTGTCTCGTTTCGGTGTGCTGCTGGCCGGCCTGATCGCCCTGCCCGCGGTTCCGATCTCGGCCGCCCCCACCGTCCCGGTGGGCTTGGGCGCGCCGTCCACGGATCAGCAATGGATCGCTCGCGGCGGCGGCGGTGGCGGCGGCCGTGGTGGTGGCGGCGGCCGCGCTGGGGGCGGCGGCCGCGCTGGGGGTGGTGGCGGTGGCGGCGCCAGGGCCCACAGCGGCTTTCAGGGCAGCGGCAGCTCGTTCAGCCGCGGTGATCGGCGTCCCCAGGGGGGCTTCAGCGAAGGCAATCGCGTCAACAGGGTCGGCAACCCCTCGCTCGAGCGTCCGTCTCGACCGAGCGGGGGCCGGGAGCGCGTCGGCAGCCGGCCGGAGGGAGTCGACCGCAATCTGGGCAACCGCAACCTGAGTGACCGCAATCTCGCCAATCGCTCCCTGTCGATCGACCGGGACTGGACCCGGAACGTGAACATCAACAACGTCAACCTCAGGCCCGGCTGGGCTCGTCCCGGCTGGGGCGTGGCCCGACCCTGGAACTGGGGTTGGTACGGCGGCTGGACCAATCCACCCTGGGGCTGGTGGGGGGCCAGGGCAGCGGCCTGGGGCATCGGCACGCTGGCCACTGCGGCGATCATCAACACGGCGGTGGACGACGCGGTGCAGGCCAATCAAACCGCCATCCTGGTGCCGAACAGCGACTATCAGCTCCTGTACGGCAGCGTGCAACCCAGCGAGGGATCCCTGATCACCTTCCTCGTTCAGGCCAACGGCGGTGATTATCAGCTCACCGCCGATTGCCAACGGGGGTTGCTCAATGGCCGCGAGCCCAACAGCGCGGCGGAGGCCGAGCTGCTGAATGCCGCCTGTCAGGTGGCCTTCGGGACCGCTGATTGAAGAGGATCGGCCCTGCCTTCGCCGTGCCCGGGCTAGCTCACGGCACGGCGAGCTTGGCGCATGAGCAAGGAGGGTCGCTGCCCGAACACACAACGGAAATCGCGGCTGAACTGACTGACGTGCTGATAGCCATGATCCCGGGCGATGGTGGAGATCGAATCGTCGGGCCCGGGATCGAGCAAGCGCTGACGCGCTGATTCCATGCGCGTCTGCCGGATCCATTGCTTCGGTGGACAGCCGAAGCGAGCCTGGAAAGCATTGCGAAGGCTGCGATCGGAATAGCCACTGCGCTGCTCCAGTTCCGCCAGGTGCAAGGGGCGGTGGCTGTTGGCGCGGATCCATGCCAGCAGGTCTTCGAGGATCGCCTCCCGTTCGCCGCCTGGGTGACCGGCTTGCCGACTGCTCCGCTGTAACCGGTCGCCCCACAGGGCCAGCACCACCAGGCGATCCAGCACCTCCCTGAGCGCGAGGGGTTCGACCTCCTCCGGGGGGTGGTCGGCGTTCGGATCCAGCAGGCGGGCCACCACCTCCAGGCGCTGGAGATGCCGTTGGGCGGAGCCTTCCGCTCCGTCCAGAGAGACTGGTTCCAAGAGCAGGGGCGCGAAACGCCGCGAGCTCCAGGAGTGGCCGCTCACCTGGGCCGCTGCCCGCTCGAGTCGATCGGTCTCCAGCCGCAGCCACAAGCCATCGAACTCCCCCAGCAAAGCCTGCCTCCTGCAGCGATCGGGCAGGAACAGCGCCGGGCGCGGCCCACGCAGCCGCAGGCTGTGATCGCCCAGCGTTCCCTCCAGAAGTCCACCGGTCGCAATCAGGACGCTGCAGTCACAGCCGTCGTTCTGAGGGATGGGGGACCAGCGATGGCGACCAATTCGCAGCCAGGATTCGCTTCCAGTTGTTCCGCTCATCGGCAGATTGATGCTCCTCGTCGCAAAGGTCAGGGGCAGGGCTGAGTGGCTGGACATTGCTGGAGCCCTCAGCGCCTCCAGACCTGGGCAAAATTTTGCTGGGGAGGGGCCTCTGGATGGGCCACAAAAACGAACAGAAAAGGCCAAGAAAACGAATCGGCAGGGCCCTGGTGGCCATCGCGGCCCGCCGCTGCCAGCCTGAAGGCTTGGTCAGCCGCGGGCGTCATGGGTCTGGGTGAACTGGCACGACTGGTGGAGGAAGCGGAGCGCGATGAGGTCGTCCGCCGCTCCCTGCGCCGTTGTCGCTCCCGCTCCGAACTGGTGCTGGCAGCCCGCCGCCTGGGTTACGCCATCCACCGGGAGGATCTGCGCCAGCTCTGGCTGCTGCAAGGGCCGGCGAAGGGCCAGAAGCGGCGCCCGATCACCTGACTCCCCTGAGAGTGCAGCATGGGAGGCGATCAGGATGCTCCGCCATGCCCGCCCGGAAACCCGCCGCCTCCCCCACCGGGCCCGCCGAAAGCCGCGAACGGCGCGATGCCCGTGTTGTCAAGCTGCAGATCGCGGCTGCCGTCTTCGGCCCGATGCTGCTTCTGGCCATCTGGCTGCAGAGCAAGGGCTTCTTCGGAGCGCCTGGACTCTGAGGGAGCGCGTGATGAGCCCCACCGCGCCGATGCGGGTCCGGGTTCTGGCCAGCGCCCGTTGCGGCGGCTTGGTATTCCCATATCCTGAGTAGGTAAAGCCACGACCAGAGCTGTGCGGTCTTCCAGCACTTCCAATCTTGAGCACGATTCTGAAGAGGTGGGAATCATCCTCTCCCGAATTGCCATCGCCCTGTTGATCGTCTTTGCGGCGGTTGTGATCTCTTCCATCCTGCCTCCCCGCATCCTCAATCCAGCCTGGCAACTCGGCTTCATTGCCGCCCTCATCAATAACGGCACCCTGGCGGTGTTGGGCATGGTGCTGATCTGGATCTCCTGCGTCCTCAACCCCGGCAATGGCCGGCTCCGGGCCCGTCGCGATCAGTTCGCTTCCCTTGCCGCCGCGGTGACCATCGGCTACCTCCTGCTCATCCCACTACAGATCTCCGCCGCCTGGAAAGGGGTCAACACCGCGGACGGCGCCCGCAGCAGCCAGCTGAACGTCGGCCTGAAGCGGGTCCAACTGCTCCGCGAGGCGATCCAGCAGGCTCGCACCACGCCTGAATTGCAGCAGCGGCTCCAGGCCCTCAACGGCCCCGCCCTGCCACCCCAAGAACTTGTCAAGCCGATTGAGGTGATTCGCCCCCAGATTCTCACCGGTCTGGAATCCGCCGAATCGAGGCTTCGCCAGCAGCTCGGTGGCCTGCCAGTCGAAAGGCTCTGGCAGTTGGTTCAGGAAAGCGTTCGTGTGGTGGTCTCGGCCCTGGCCTATGCCTTCGGCTATGCCGCTGCCGCCTTCCTGCCCGGCCGGCCGCAGAGTTTGCTCGATGCCGCCATGGGCCGCTTCAAGAAACCCTTCCGGCGCATGCCGGCTGGCGGTATCGCTTCCGGACGCCGCTCCGCCGTCTCCAGTGAGGACTACCTGCGCGAGCTCAGCCGGGAGGAACGCTCCGAACGCAAACCCAAGTCCTGAGCCCGGCGACTCTTCAACGCACCACCAGCACCGGGCAGGGGGCGTTGAGCAGCACCCGCTGGGTCTGGCTGCCCAGCAGCAGGCCCTGCAGGCCTCGGCGACCATGGCTGCCCATCACGATCAGATCACAGCCAAGCCGCTCCGCCGCCTCAAGAATCACCTTGTGCGGCAGGTCGCTCACCACCCGCTCGCAACTGGTGGTGACCTCCGCTTCCGCCGCGGTGCGAGCCGCCGCCTCCAGCAGCCGATCGGAATCCCGGCGGGTGGCGGCGATCAGCGCCTCCATGGTGGAGGCGTCCAGCATGTCGCCCATCCCCACCACTGGCAGCGGCACGGCGGGTTGGGCATGCAGAACCGTGATCCGGGCGCCGCAGCACCGGGCCAGCTTCACGGCCTCCTGCAGCGCTTTTCGGGAAAGCTCCGAACCGTCGCTGGGAACCAGCAGATGCGTGTAGGCCATGGCCGCTCGTCCTCAAACGCCGCTGTGATTGGTCTACTCACGCCCGGCCGCCTTCGCCTTCCAGAATCACGGCCATGATCCCTGCCCTTCCCGCCGAGCCTGGCTCCGCCTGGCGTGACCACTGGTACCCGGTGGCCTATCTGCGCGACCTCGATCGCCGGCGGCCCTCCGCCTTCACCCTGCTGGAGCAGGACCTGGTGTTGTGGTGGGAGCAAGCCAGCGGATCCTGGCGCGCCTTCGCCGATGTCTGCCCCCATCGGCTCGTGCCCCTCTCGGAGGGACGCATCAATGAGGCCGGTCAGCTGGAGTGCCCGTACCACGGTTGGTGTTTCGACGGCGAGGGGCGCTGCAGCCTGATCCCCCAGGCGGAGCCGGACAGCCGTCCGCTGGAGAGGCGCTCCGCCTGCCGCCGCTTCGCCTGCGCCGAAGCGCAGGGCCTGCTGTTCGTCTTCGCCGGAGAGGCCGCCGCCGCCGCCTCCCAGCCCCTGCCTCTGGTGCCGGTCCTGGAGGACCTCGGCGACGGTCCCTGGCTGGTGCAGGACACCTTCCGCGACCTGCCGATGGACGCCCTCACGCTCCTGGAGAACGTCCTGGACGTCAGCCACGTCAACTTCACCCACCACGGCACGGTGGGGCGCCGCAGCAACGCGGCGCCGGTGCGGGCGGAGCTGCGCACGGCCGGCCCCGAGGGCTTCACGGTCTTCTGGCAGGAGGGTCCGCGCCAGGGCCGACTCGGCAGCCAGCACACCACTTTCGCCGCCCCGGGCCTGATGTGGCACGACCTGAGCGCCAAGGCGCTGGGGCGGATCCTCACCGTCGTCTACGCCACGCCGATCCGCCGCGGGGAAACCCGCCTGTTCGCCCGTTTCCCCTTCCAATTCCGCTCGCCCCTGCCCCGCTTGCTGCTGCGGCTGCGGCCGGTCTGGCTGCAGCACATCGGCAACCACAAGGTGCTGGAGGACGATCAGATCTTTCTGCACTGGCAAGAGCGGCAACTGGAGCGCCGGGGCCGCAGTGGCGCCGCCAGCCGGGCCTTCCATCTGGCCACCGGCTCGGATGTGTATGTGCAGGCGCTGCACGCCTGGGTAAACAGCCACGGCGGTGATCCCTTCCCCGACGATCCCCTGCCGCCGCGGCTGGACCGCCTGGCCCTGATGGACCGGGAGCGCTCCCACACCCGCCATTGCCTCGCCTGCTCCGGTGCCCTGGCCGGCATCCGGCGCTGGCGGCCGGCGGTCCTGGCGCTGCCCTGGGTCGCCCTGCTGGCGGTGGCCTGGTGGTCGACGCTTCCTGTTCTGGTCGCCGCCCTGGCGGTGGCGGCCGCCGCGGCCTGGCTGCTGCTGCGCTTCAACCGCTGGGAGCGTCAGCTGCTGGCGGGCGATGGCCAGGCGCCGCGCAACACCGGCGGCAGCCGCTCCTGGGGCCCACCGGCCCTGCTCAGTCGCTCCCCTTCCAGCCGGCCAGATGGGACGCCGCCTGGGAGCGCACCAGAGCCCGGGCCACCGGCAGTGCCGGCTCCAGCCGGGCGGAACTGAAGGGCGGCAGGGGCCGCCGCCTCAGCCAGGCTCCCCAGCGGAACTCGTGGAAGGGGATCAGGGGCTCGGGCTCGATCCATCCCTCCTTCTTGAGCTTCCACACCAGGCTGCGGTAGGGATCGTCCTGGAGGTCGAGCAGCCGGCTCGGCAGGGCGGTGGGGGGCTGGGGTCCGAGGCCGCGGCCGTCGTAGAGGTACAACCAGCCCCGCTGGGCCAGTTCGTGCAGCACCGCTCGCCGGTCGTCATGCTCCAGATCGAGCACCACATAGCCGAAGGCCTCGGCGTGGGGATCGAGTTCCACCAGGGCCCGCAGCCGGTGATGGCGATCCACCATCCAATGGCCGCCGCCGGAGCTACGCACCAGGGGCACGGGCTTGCTGCGCAGGTAGCGCTGCCGCTGTTTGACGCTCTCGTCGCCGAAATCCGCCAGGCGGCTGCGCACCTCCGCCAGGCCCACGCACATCTGTGTGGGCTGCAGGATGGCGATCGGTACCCGCAGCAACTCCCCACCCTTCTGGGGAGGCGGCAGGGGCTGGTAAGGGGGTAAGCGCAGACTCATCCCCCCATCCTGGCCTGTTCGCCAGCCCCCTCGGGCTACGGTCAACACAGGTGCCCCCTGTCATGACGACGGACTCCCCTTCGACCAGCCTGCCAGCCCTGAACCAGCCCGCCGTGCCGATGGAAGGGCCCAAGGGCCCGCTTGGGGTTCTGGTCTGTGGTCACGGCAGTCGCAACCGGCTGGCCGTTGCCGAGTTCGCCTCCCTGGCTGAGCAATTGCGCCAGGTTCTGGCGCCGGTGCCGGTGGCCCACGGCTATCTGGAGTTTGCCCGGCCCATCCTGCGGGATGGCCTGGAGGAGCTGCGGGCCCAGGGGGTCCGCCATGTGCTCGCCGTGCCGGCGATGCTCTTCGCCGCGGGCCATGCCAAGAACGACATCCCCTCGGTGCTCAACACCTGGGCGGCCGAAACCGGCCTGGCGGTGGACTACGGCCGGGAACTGGGCGTTGATCTGAAGATGATCCAGGCGGCCGGAGCGCGCATCCGCGCCTGCCTGGAGGCCGCCGATAGCGCCGCCCGCGGCCGCGGCGAGGACCCCATCCCCCTCCACGACACCCTGCTGGTGGTGGTGGGCCGGGGATCCTCCGATCCGGACGCCAACTCCAATGTGGCCAAGGTCACGCGCATGCTGGTGGAGGGCTTCGGCTTCGGCTGGGGGGAAACCCTCTATTCCGGAGTCACCTTCCCCCTGGTGGAACCCGGCCTGCGCCAGGTGGTGCGCCTCGGCTTCCGGCGCATCGTGGTGTTCCCCTACTTCCTGTTCTCCGGCGTTCTGGTCAGCCGCATCGTGCAGCACAGCCGCCGCGTCGCGGCGGACCATCCCCAGCTGGAGTTCCTGGAGGCCGGCTACCTGGGCGATCACCCGCAGGTGTTGGCCACCTTCGAGGAGCGGGTGGCGGAGGTGCTGCGGGGCGACACGGACATGAACTGCTCGCTCTGCAAATACCGAGCCCAGGTGCTGGGGTTCGAACGGGAGGTGGGGGCTCCCCAGCACAGCCACCACCACCATGTCGAAGGGCTGGTGGAGAGCTGCACCCTCTGCGAGCGGGAGTGCACGGGCGCCTGCCAGCCCGACGGTGTCCCCCTGCCGCTCACGGGCCATGCCCATGGCCACGATCACGGCCACACCCATGCCGCCTATCCGCACGCCGAACACCCGCTGGGACCGCGGACCCTGCGGCGCCAGGAAACCTGAACGGCATGAGCTGGGACCGTTGCCAGCCCTGCAGGGCAGAAACGACAACAAGTCCCTGGATCCGGAAGGGCTCAGATGTCTCGTCCCAGCCCATGGCGCGTGAGACGCCCTCGGTTCAGATCTTTTGATCAATGGGCTCTTTCCCCATATCCGTGGGGTTTTCCCCCATCCACATGGGGCTTTTCCACAGATCGGCTCGCCAAACCGTCCTTCCCCGTCGGGCGGCTGGGGAAAGAAGGGGTTTGCGCATCCATGGCTTGACAGCCTGCAATCCCAGCCTCACTCTTGGCCTCTGGCCGCGCCGCTCCCGATCGAGGCAAGCTGCCGCAGTCAGTCTCATCGCAAAGCGAGGTGGGTTTGCGATCGCGGCATGGCTTTGACGGCCACCGGCGCGATGTGGCGTAGTGGGCGCGTAACGCCAGCCGGAGTGGGGACAGCATGGGCACGGAACAGCAACCGCTCGTTCAGGATCTTGAAGCGTGCGAGTGCGTGACCCTGGAGGCGGAGATTCCCGAACTGCTGTTCCGGGGCATGCGCAGCTTCCTGGAGAACCATCCCCATTGGGATCAATACAGCGTCATCACCTCAGCCCTGGCCGGTTTCCTGTTTCAGAACGGCTGCCAGGATCGCAGCGTGGCCAAGCACTATCTCGATGGCCTGTTCCTGAAGTCCTGAGGCTGGCGGCCGAGGCGGCGGCTGGCCTGGGGAGGACAGATCAAAAGAGCACAGATTAAAAGAGGATCATCAACACAAGCAGAGACAAAAAAGAGCGGGGGTGCCAGCCCCCGCTTGTGATTTCTCCCTTGCCCGACCCGTTGAAAGGTCGCCTTACGATTGTGGGCTCAAGTGATCGGCTGATCTGTGGTCGTCGACACCGGATCGGCCCTCCTGTGGAGGTTTGCCTACAAAGCGGCCCCGCCCGCAGCCCGGGCCGCCGCCGCGCAGGCCCGCCAGGTGATCGCCATCTCCGTGAGGGTCGGGCTCTGCCAGCCGGCGCTGGGCCAGCAGGCTCCGTCGACCACGAGCACGTTGGGGGCGCGCCAGCAGCGATTCCAGGGGTCCACCACCCCGTCTTCTTCGCGGGCGGCCATGCGGGCGCCACCAAGTTCGTGGATGTAGTACCCCGGGGGCGCCGCCCCGGGACTGAGGGCCGCGCTGCCCCGGACCAGCGGCTCCAGTAGCGGGATCAGATAAAGATCCTCCACGGGCAGGATCCGGCCATCGGCGGCCGCCACCACATCGGCCATGCGTTGGTGCATGTGGGCCACCATCGCCTGCTCGTTGTCCCGCCAGCGGCATTCGATCCGGGGAATCGGCAGCCCGTCGCCATCGCGCTGCTGCGGATCGAGGCTTACCCGGTTGTCGGGATGCGGCAGCACCTCACCATGGCCGATCAGGAAGCCAAGGGCGGCCTCGGGATGGCGGCGCAGGGGGCGGGGCGGATCCATCCGCTGCACCGCCGTCCAGAGGCCATAGCCCCGAGCGAAGCCCAGGGAGTCACCACCGTTGAGATTGACGGTGTTGGGCACATAGGCGCTGCCGGCCCCGGAGAGCTCCGCCGGCTCGGCTGGCGCCGGCACATCCGGCAGCAGGAAGAAGCGGCTGGTGGAGACGTGATCCATCAGGTAGCGGCCCAGGCAGCCGGAGGGATCGATCAGGCCGCCGCGGCGCACCTCCTCGCTGGAGTGGAGAAGGATGCGGGTGCTCTCGATCGTGGAGGCGCAGAGCACCACCAGCGGCGCCCGCAGCAGCTCCTCGCCGCCGTTGGCGCTGACCACCACCACCCCCTCCGCCTGGCTGCGGTCGGGCCGGATGGCCACGTGGCTCACCACCGCCCGGCTGCGCAGCCGCACCCGCCCGGTGGCCTGGGCCCGGGCCAGGGTCACCCCCTGGGCACTGGACGGTGGCCAGGGGCTGGCGGCGCTGCGGCGGTGCAGGCGGAAACCGCGGGAATGGATCAGGGGCAGACCCAGCTCCCGGCCGATCGCCTCCTTAAGCCGCCGCTCCCCAGGCGTGAACGGCAACGGCGGCTTGTACTGGCCATCCGGCAGCTGGGGCAGGCCATCGCAGGCGCCATGCACCCCCAGCAGCCGCTCCAGCCGGTCGTAGTAGGGGGAGAGATCCTCGCTGCCGATGGGCCAGGAGGGGCCCTGACCATCCCGCTCCCCCGCCCGAAACTCACTCTCCGAGAGCCGCAGGGTGATGCCTCCCCAGGTGAGGCTTTTGCCGCCCACCTGGCGGCCCCGCGTCCAGAGAAAGGGGGCATCCGCTGGCGTGCTCCAGGGATGGCGCCGCTCATCGATGAACAGCTCCGGGTTGGTTTTCCAGTAGCCGGGATGGTTGGCCTGCTGGCGATGGCGGCCGCCGCTGAGGTTGGCGAGCCGCCGCAGGCTGTTGAGCGGTTCGCGACCGAAGGCCTGCTCGGCGCTCAGCTCCGGACCTGCCTCGAGCACCAGCACCCGCAACCCCGCCTCCGACAGCACCATCGCCGCCACCCCGCCAGTGGCACCCGCTCCCACGACGATCGCGTCAGGCTGGAAGTCGTCCTCGGGCGCGGCGGGGGCGTTGGCCATGCGCAGGGCGTCGCGGCGGAGGGCATGGCCGCCAACCTAGGCAAGGCCAGAACGCCGGGATCGGGGCCGGAGGCCCATGGCCACAAAAAAACCCGGCTCTTGGAAGGGCCGGGCTTTTCGATGGGATTGGTGGCGGGGGCGAGATTTGAACTCGCGACCTTCGGGTTATGAGCCCGACGAGCTACCAGACTGCTCTACCCCGCGGTGGGTTGGCCGCAGCTTGTCGCTGCTCCTGGAATCGTACCAGCCAGCCTCCCTCAGTCGAAGCGCAGCTCCCCCCGCACCTCCAGGCGCAGGTGGGGGGCTGGCTGCAGAAACCGCTGGCGCAGATCCTCCAGGGTGATCGGGGTCAGCCAGTCCAGCTGCTCGAGCAGGTGCAGGGCGACCGCGTGCTTGGCCCGCGCCGAGCCGTCCTCCACCTTGATCGCCACCCCCAGCCCCTCGCCGACGCGGCTGAGACACTGAATCCCTTCCGCCCCCCCTTTGCTGAGCACCTGGCCGTGGGCCCGGCCCATCAGCTCGGTGTCGAAGCGGCCCGCCCCGGCCACCAGCTCGGGGTGGAGCAGCATGGCCCGGCTGAGCTGCTCCAGATCGGGCTGCACCCCGGCGCCGAGATGGGCGTACAACAGGGCCATCTGGGCCAGCTGGAGCTGCAGCGTGGGGGCACCGCAGTCATCGCGGGCACTCACCAGTTCCTCGCCCGGCAGGCCCAACAGTTCCCCCACCCGCTTGCGGATTTCCAGGCTCAGGGGGTGATCGCTCTGGAGGTAGCTCTCCAGAGGCCAGTGCAGGCGCCGGCAGGTGGCGAGGAAGGCGGCGTGCTTGCCGGAACAGTTGTGCTCCAGGGGGCTGCTCCCCCCTTCCGGCACGGGGCAGAGCAGCTGGCAAGCCTCCAGGTCGGCTCCCCAGAGGATGCGGAAGGCCTCGCGGGCGTGGG
>JBILEP010000106.1:0-6820 GCA_044352045.1 Cyanobium sp.
ACCCCCACATCGCGCATCATGGCCGCGTTCGCCGCTCCCTGTGGCGGATCTCTGCCATTCCTTTACCTGGGCACCATGAACGGCAACGGCGGCAGCGGCAACGGCGGCGACATCCAGAGCGGCACCCTGCGGGTGGAGGGCACCAACGTGGTGCGGGTGCCTTTCGGCGTCCGCCGCTCCCGCCGCAGCCGCCCCCAGCGGCCCGATCACTGGGCCACCCTGGTGATCCCTTTCCAGGCCGGCGGCGGTGGTGGCCCCACGCCCCCCTGGGCCGCCTGAGATCAAGCCGCCTGGCCCTGGGAGAGCCGCCAGTCGATCAGGGCCCGCACGTCGCTGAGGGAGCTGGCGGGAACCCGGAACGGCAACAGCAGCATCGGGCTGCGCTCCGGTCGGATCAGCCAGGTGAGGTTGCTCTGGGGGATCAGCACGAAGCCGCGGTAGCGCACGGCCTGGCCAAGCAGCCCTTCAATCTCCGCCTGGGCGATAGGCATGGGCTGGATTGGTAAGGACTGGTGGCTGTGCTGGGCCCGGCTCATCTGTTTCGCAACGACTCAGCGCATCATTGCCAAGCGTTCAAGCACCTGAGGTAGCCACCGCGCCTTGAAATGGACCAATTTCGGAATTTTGTAGCTTAAGCCACTGGATTTGGGCATTATGCGGATTGCGCCATTCGCAATTAGTGCTTTTTCGCCTTTTTCAGGGGCTGGAGGGTGCCCCCTGAAAAAGGCAAATCTTTCCCAATTCCTCAAGAGATTGCTGATCAGTAGGCGCTGCCGATTCGCCGTTGGTGCACCGCTGGCGTGCCGCTCGCGTCCAGGACCCCCCCGTGATTCACCTGGGCGTAGATCAGCCAGTGGTCGCCGCATTCCATCCGTTGCGTCACCGTGGCCTCCAGCCAGGCCAGGGCCTCCGGCAGCAGCGGCTGGCCGCCGGGGCTGGTTTCCATCGCCAGGCCTTCGAAGCGGTCGGCGCCGGGGGCGAAGGGCCGCAGGAAGCGCTTCATCAGCTCCTTCTCCCGCCCCGCCGCCAGCACGTTGAGGGCGAAGCGATCACCCACGTGCAGCAGGCCCTCCACGGCCCGGTCGCGCGCCACCGCCAGGGTGAAGCCGGGGGGGCTGAAGCTGGCCTGGCTCACCCAGCTGGCCACCATGGCGCCGCTGGCGGCTGCCTCACCCTCGCCGCGGCGCACCGTGATGATCGAGAGCGGGCCGACGACGCGGCCCAGGGCCTGCAGGGCAGGGTTGCTGCGGCTTTCGCTCAGGCCACCGCCGGGGCGACGCAGGTTGCGGCGTCGCGCATCGGCGAGCAGGCGTCGGCCCAGGGCCACGCCGGTTTCCTCAAGAGTGCGCAGGGTGGTGGCATCAGGGCTGAAGCGCACGCGGATCGGCTCGAAGGCGAAGCTGAAGCCGCCGTCGCGCAGCTTGGTTTCCAGCAGGTCGATCGCCTCGCCGCTCCAGCCGAAGCTGCCGAACACCCCCACCGGCTTGCGCCGGTCCCCCTCCGCCAGCACCGTGCCCAGGGTTGAGACGATCGGCGTGGGGGCATGGCCTCCGAGGGTGGGGGAGCCGATCAGCAGGGCGTCGCAGTCGCGGATCGTCTGCTGCAGTTGCTCCGGTTCGGCGAATTCGCAGTTGAGGCTCTCCACCCGCACGCCGCTGCGGGCCACCCCCCGGGCCAGGGCGTCGGCGATGGCGGCGGTGTTGCCGTAGGCGCTGGCGTAGAGCAGGGCCACCGCCAGACCGGAGCGCTCCTGGGTCTCGCCCCAGCGGCGGTAGTCGGCCAGCAGGCTGCGCCAGCTGTCGCTCACCGCAGGGCCATGGAAGGGGGCGATGGTGCGGATCGGCAGGTCGTCCAGGCGGTCGAGCAGGCTGTCCACCTGGCGGGCCATCGGCGCCATCAGGCAGTCGTAGAACCAACGGCGGTCCTCCTCGGTGCTGCTGCGGTTCGCCTCGGCGAAGGGCTCCACACAGAGGTGGGCGGAGAAGAATTTGCTGCTCATCAGCAGGCCGCTGCTCTCCTCGAACGCCATCAGCGCCCCCGGCCAGCGGGGGGTGGGCGCAGGGATCAGCCGCAGTCGCAGGCAGCCCGCCAGGGGCCGGCTCACCTCCTGTTTCACCACGTCGATTGGCGGCAGGGGAGGCAGGGGCGGGGGCTCGGGGTCGCCTGGCGTGGCCGGGCGCCGCTGCTCCCACAGCTCCCGCACCAGCTTGGCGCCGGCGTTGGAGGCCACCAGGGCCAGGGCGGGCCAGTGCTCCACCATCGCCCGCAGCAGCTCCACCCGGTTGGGGTTCACCACCCCCACCACCACCTTCAGGGGCGCGTCGGCCGGCACCAGATCCGCCAGGGCGGCGAAGAAGGGTTCGGCGTAGGTCATGCCTGGTGGATGGATCAGCACCGGCGGCACCGGGTGGCCATCGCTGGCCTGGCCCGCCTCGAACAGGAAGCTGTTGGCGCAGGTGCCGCGCTCCAGGCCGTACTCCACCTCGAAGCGCAGGCGCTTGGGGCTGAGGCCGCGCAGGCAGATCAGACCGCTGTCGATCGGCAGGGTCAGAACGCGGCGGGCGCCGTCGCTGGCGGCGCCGGAGGGGCTGGCGGCGGCGGTGGGGCTGGTGGGGGTGGCGGTCATCTCAGTAATGGTTCCCCACCTTGCGGTGATGCACGGCGGTGCTGGCGGTGGTGTCGGCCACATTGCCCTGTTCCACCTCGGCGTAGATGATCCAGTGGTCGGGACCCTCCATCCGCTGGGCGACGCGGCAGCCGAGGAAGGCCAGGGCATCCCCCAGCACCGGGCCGCCGGCGGCGGCCCCCTCCAGCACGTTCACGCCGGCGAAGCGGTCGGCGCCGGGCGGGAAGCGGCGCAGGAAGTGGCGCAGCAGCTTCTGGTGGTTGTCCTCCCGCAGGATGTTGAGCACGAAGCGATCGCCCACCTGCATCAGCGATTCGATCGCCCGGTCCTTGGCCACCGCCACGGTGATGCCGGGCGGCTCGAAGCTGGCCTGGCTCACCCAGCTGGCCACCATGGCGCCGCTGCGGGCGCTCTCCCCCTCCCCCTGGCGGGCCGTCACCACGTAGAGGCCACCGGAGAGGCGGCCGAGGGCCTTGTCGAGGTCGCCGTCGAGGCTCTTCATCGCCGCGATCGTCTTCTCGCGGGTGAGCTGCTGGCCCAGGTCGGTGCCGGCCTCCTCGCAGCGCTGGTAGTCGGCGGCGCCGGGCACCTGGCGGATGCGCAGCGGTGTGAACGCCTCCTGGGCGTTGAGGGAGCGCAGCGTGCCGGCGACGGAATCGATCGGTTCGTCGTTGCCGCCGAAGGCGTCGTAACAGGCCAGCCACTGCTTGGGCTTGAGGGCCGCCAGCAGGGTGCCGATCGAGGCCTGCAGCTCCGGATCGGGCTCGGCGGGCCAGGTGGGCACCACCACCGCGGCGGCCTCGCCGATCAGGGCGCTGAGCTCCTGGGCATCGGTGGCCCGCAGGTCGACCAGCTGCACCTGGGCCTCGGCCTTGGCGACGCCGCGGGCGATCGCCTGGCTGAGCCGGTCGCAGAAGCCGTACTGGCTCACATAGCAGACGGCGGCATAGGCCTCACCGGCGCTGCGCTGGCCGCTCCACTCCCGGTAGTCGTCGATCCAGAGGGAGAGGTGATCGCGCAGCAGCGGTCCGTGGCCCACGGCGATCGTGGTGATCGGCGGCAGGGCGTCCATGCGCTTGAGGGCCTGCAGCACGCTGCGGGCGTTGGGGCCCATCAGGCATTCGTAATAGAAGCGGAAGTCCGGGGCGATGGCGCCGGGATCGCGGTCGTAGAGGTCGCCTGAGCAGTAGTGGAGGCCGAAGGCGTCGCAGGTGTAGAGGATGCCGGTGCCGTGGTCGAAGGAGAAGATCGTGTCCGGCCAGTGCAGGTTGGGGGCGCTGAGGAACTCGAAGCGGTGGGCGACCCCGTCGGGGCCGCTGCCCAGATCCAGCGCGTCGCCGCTCTTCACCGCCCGGCTGCGGAAGGGGCGGTGCACCTGGTTCTCCAGGAACTGGATCGCCACCTTGCTGGCGACGATCTCAATCTCTGGGTTGGCGTCGATCAGATCGCCGATCAGGCCGGAGTGGTCGGGCTCGGTGTGGGAGACGATCAGATAATCGATCGCCTGTGGATCGATCTGCTCCCGCAGCAGGGGCAGCCAGCTGTCGCGGAATTTGGCGTGGCTGGTGTCGATCAGGGCGGTGCGCTCACCGCGCACCAGGAAGGCGTTGTAGGTGGTGCCGTTGCGCAGGCCGAACTCGATGTCGAAGCGGCTGCGGTCCCAGTCGAGGGAGCGGATCGTGGTGGTGTCGGCGGCGATCCGCTCGCACTGGAGGCTGAGGCGACCGGGGGGCAGGGATTCAGCTGTCGCGGAGGACAGGCTGGGGGCGACGGTCATGGTGATCCTGCTCCTGGCTCTGGCAGCCAACTGTAGGAAGCGCTTGCTCAGGATGGTCGGCGCAGGACGGGGTCCTGATCGATGGAGCGGTTCCGACAATCAGCGGCGGAACCCTGGCGCGGCATGGGTTGTCGTGGGGAGCGCCGATTCTGAGATCACGGATGCCAATGCCAACGATGCGTATGGCTGATCGCTGGCTCTGCAGTTCAGGGGTTTCGAACGGTTAATTCTTCTCAGGCGAACGTGGTAAAATCAAATTTAATCACGAGGTCGTCAAAATCAAGATCGCCTCCTCCCGGGATATCCTCCAGGCCGAAAAAGTTGTTGCCCAGTGTGCGGAAGTGGTTGAGGCCATCCCTGTTGGCTGACCCGTAGGCAAAGAATGTTTCGCCGTTCACCTGGGCGAAGGGTGCCAGGAAGCTGCCGCCGCTCACGCCGCTGAAGCTGCGCGTGGCGGTCTGGTCATCAGCGACCGAGAAGCCGTTGAGTTGGCTGACGACATTGGCGGGGCGCAGGGCTGCCGCGGCATAGCCGCTGTCCCCGGGTCGCAGGCGGGTGACGCCATCGGCGGCGAGCACCAGCCCGGTAATGTCCAGCGTGCGGTAGAAGCCGGCGGTGGAATCGAAGTTGGCTTCTCGGCCCAGCTGCACGGTTCCGCTCAGGCTCTGGGCGGGGGTGAAGGCGCTGAGATCCAGCACCGAAGCCACCCCCTGGGCCTGGCTGATGAGGGCGTTCAGGTTCGGATCGTCCGGCAGCGGGCTGAGGGCGAAGCGGATCCCAGTGCTGGAGCTGAAACCCACCTCACGGTCGCCCAGGCCGCTGGGGGAAAGGAGGCGGAAGCGACTGTCGCTCAGGCTGGTGAGCTCATTGAGGCTGGCATCCACCACCTCGAAGAAGCGGAGACTCTGGCCGTTGATCAAGGTGATGTCGCGTGTAAAGGAGCTGCCTGTGGGCAGCGTGACATCACTGCTCTCCAGACTGGAGAACAGGGTTTGGGCACGGCCGCGCAGCCAGTTGAGATCACGGAGCAGCGCATCGGATTGGGCCACTTCAGAGGCATTCAGCACCACATAGCCGATCTGGTTGGCGCTGTCGGAGCGGCTGGTGAGCTTGGCCCTGAGGCTCACGGCTGCGGGTGCGGCATTGGTGGGATCGCTGATCGTGACGCTGCCGGAGCCGCCGTTGCTGAAGCGCAGATTGGTGAGGTCGGCAAAGCCGGCGAAGGAGGGATCATCGATGATGCCGTTCTGCATCCCGTCCTTATCGCCAAAGCCGCCGTCAACCAGACTAAGCGCGAAGAAATCGGCCGTGCCGTTGTTATCGAGATCGTAGAAGCGGGCGCCGGTGCCGGTGATCGGGTCGTAGGTGAGGGGCAGCAGGGCGCCGCTTCCGTTCACGCCGTAGAAGAGCAGCTTGCGATCCGGCCGCCTGCCCGAGGAGTCGCTGAGTTGGGGCAGCAGGTCTGCCGCCACCAGATCCAGCCCGGCGTGAAGCGAGCTACCGGCGCCTGGCTTGACCTTGAGCTTGAAATCAAGACCCGTTCCATTGGGCTTGATCCCGAGCTCGGCCAGGGTTTTGAGGCCAGCGGCATTGATGCCGAGCTCGCTGATCACCGCCAGGTTGGTTCCTGGGGCCAGATCGGCGTTGCTGATGGTGACCGGGATCGAGCGGATCTCGCCAGTGGGGAGGGTGATCGAAACCACGGTGCTGACCCCGGAGGACCCGGGGGTCTCCGCGACATCGCGAACCACCAGGCGGAAGGTGGCCGACACCGGCGTGCTGCCCGGCAGGGCAGGGTCAGCGGCGGAGACGCTGAGGGCGTAGGAGGATTTGACCTCGAAGTCGAGGGCGGTTCCGGCCTTGAGGAAGAGGCCGGTGCCGATCACCTCGAAGCTCTCGGCATCAGCCCCGGAAAGCGTGATGGTGTTGGAGGCGAGGTCGTCATCGCTGATGAGGATGTCCGCCACCTTGATCCGGCTGGCGGTGCTTGTGTTTTCGGCGAGGGAGCTCAGGGTGTTGGTGAGAGCCAGCGCAGTGGGCGGCGCATTGAGGGTGAGTCGCGCCGGGAGGGGAACCACCGACTGGCCGTCGCTGAAGGCCAAGCGCAGGGTCAGGGCAGCAAGCTGCTCCCCGCTGACTCCTACGGGTGCGGTGGCTTTGACGGTGGTGCCTGAGGTTGTGATCCAGCCCGGGCCCTCGAGCTTCACCAGCTGGAGGGGGTTGCCATCGGGATCGCTCGCCAGGGAGCCGAGGTCGCGACTCACCTCCACGCCCGGCTGCAGGGTGAGCGTGATTTCGGCGCTGCTCAGCTGGGGGGCCGCGTTCACCGCGATGCCGAGATCCTGCAACTGCCGGCGGATCGCGGACCAGCCATCGGTCGGGGCCACGCCATCAAGGAGCAGCGCATCGCCGCCCAG
>JBILEP010000107.1:0-6815 GCA_044352045.1 Cyanobium sp.
GAGCTTGCCGCGGAGCTTTTCATTCTCGTTTTCAATCGCCACCAAGGCCCGGTCGACCCGCTGGCCAATGTCCGGTTGCTTGGCCTGGGCCCGCAACGCCTGCCAACGGGCCTGCGCAGGTACCCAGAACACATTGTCTTGGGTGTAGTAATCCCGGTCCTCCAAGGCTGCCTGATGGTCATCTGGGTCATCGCCGATATAGAAGTCCGAGCCGGGATCGCTCACCGTGGCCAGCACCTTGGCCTGGTGCTCGCTGAAGCTGTCGGAGATGTATTTGAGGAAGATCAGCCCCAGCACCAGATGCTTGTATTCCGCCGCATCCATCTGGGCCCGTAGCTTGTCGGCCGCCGCCCAGAGCACCGCCTTGAAGTCCTTGGGGGCTGCCTCCTTCTTGGCGCGGCCGCGGCCATTCCCTGCAGGGGCGCGCGTTGCAGGCGCCTCGGAGCGACCACCGCCCTCCATCCCGTCGGCCAGGCCGATGGCACCACCTCGCCCCCGGCCCTTGCGGATCAGGCCCAGCCCCAGGAGTCGCTCCTTGATCGCTTCGTAATCCTCTTCACTGATCGGACGCTCCGCTGTCCGGCTCAACGCCTCCCGGGCGGCCTGGTTGCCGATCGTGCTGCCGTCAGCGGGGAGGGCCTCCAGCAGCAGGTCGCCCAGGTCGTCATCGCTGGCTTCGGGTGCGCTGAAGGTCGCGGAGTCGGCCACAGGGTGGTGGTGCTTGTGCCCATCTTGCCCTGCGGGACTGGGGTTTGCCGGCTATGCAGGTCTTGCGTCGTTTGCCCACCGTCTGTTGCGGTGTGGCCAAGATCCGCGCGAGCCCCAAAGCCCGCCTCAGCCGCCACGGCGACCACCCACCAACCGCATCCCGCCTCCCACCAGCCCAACGGCCAGCAGGGGCAGCTCCCCCCAGCGGTCGTAGGGGGTGAGGGCGGTGCGCTGGTGGAGGGCCATCACGGCGCTGGTGCTGCGCCCCGGGGGCAGCTGCTGATGCACGGCGCCACGGGGATCCACCACCAGGCTGGGGCCGGTGTTGGCGGCGCTCACCAGCCAGCGGCCGGTCTCGATCGCCCGCAGCCGCGCCAGGGCCTGGAACTGCCCCTGCAACAGCAGCGGGTAGGGGTCGAGGTTGGCGCTGGCCAGCAGCCAGCGGGCGCCCTCCCGGCTGGCGGCCGCCAGGGCGCTGCCATCGGAGAGCTCGTAGCAGATGGCCACCGCCACCGCGCCCGCCGGCCGGTTCAGCAGCCGCGAAGCCGGACCGGGCTCCACCCCACCCACCGCGGACAGCCCGCTCCAGCGCAGCAACCCGGCCAGGGGCACCCATTCCCCCAGCGGCACCACCCGGTGCTTGTCGAGCCAACCCTCCGCTTCGAGGCGGCCGGCGGGGAAGCGCAGCAGGCTGCTGCGCAGCTCCTCCCCCTCCTGGCGGAAGCCGCCGCTGAGCACCTCCACCGGCGACGGCGACGGCAGCCCCTGGCCGTTGGCCAGGGACCCCTCCGGCAGGAGCAGGCTGGCCACCGGCCCCCCCGCGGCCCCACCCGCCGGCGACACGGCCAGGCTCGCCTGGGCCCGCTCCAGCTGGCGCAGCAGTCGCCCCTGGGCCTCCGCGGTGAATTTGCGGCGGGTGGGGATCGCCGGCTGCAGCACCATCAGGCGCTCCACGGGGCCCTCCTCTGGCTGCACCGCCGCCAGGGCCGCCGCCCCGCCGAGGTGGCCGGCCAGCACGAGCAACAGCGCCAGCGCCAGGGCGCCACGGCGCCACGGCGGCGCCGCCAGCGCCCGCCACAGGGCCCAGCCGATCAGCAGCTGCAGCGCGGCCACGGAGCCGGCGCCGCCCAGGGCCGCCAGCCCGGCCAGGCTGCGGTCGGCCGGCAGCGGTGCCGCGCCGAGGCCGATCCAAAACAATGGCCCGCGCGCCAGGGTCACCTCCGCCAGGCCCCACAGCGCCGCCCCCAGCAGCGCCGTGGAGGGCCGGGCCGGGTCGAGCCAACGCACCAGCCACAGCCAGAGCCCCACCAGCAGCCCCCCCAGACTCCCCACCAGCAGCCACAGCGCCAGGCAGAGGGGCAGGCTCAGGGGTAGCGGCACGCCGATCCAATCGAGCGGATGCAGCCAGAGCAGCCAGCGGTGGCTGACCAGCACCGCCGCCAAGCCCCAGAGGAACCCGCCGGGGAGAGCGGAGCGGGAGCTGGAGGGCGGAGAACCGGCCAGCCCCCACAGCAGGGCCAGGCAGGGCCACAACAGCGGCAACCATCCCTGGGGCGGCAGCGCCAGGCCCGCGGCGGCCCCCGCCAGCAGGGCCACGGCGAGGGGCAGGCCCCAGCGCGGCCGCCGGTCATTGCCCATGGCCGCAACGCCGGGAAAGCGCCACGCTGCCCGTGGAGACACGCAATCCCTCCCGACCATGGACCAGAGCAATCTGCTGCAGATGCTGCTCCTGCGCGGCCTCGGCACCACCTCCCTGGTGGCCGACCGGCTGCGTTATGTGAGCCAGGAGTGGGTGAGCAGCGGCCGGCTCGACCCCACCCACGCCTCCGCCCTGGTGGAGGACGTGCTGCGGGCCCTGCGGGGGGATTCGCCGGAGGTGGAGCAGCAGGCCGAGCGCCAGCTGGAGCGCAACCGCGACCAGCTGCTCCAGGATCTCGGCCTGGCCCGCCAGCGCGAGCTCGACGAGCTGCGCGGTCGCCTCGACCGGCTGGAGCGGCAGATGCGCCAGGGCGGTCCCGGCGCGGCTGGCCTGGGCGACAACGACTTCCCGCCGGACTGAGGCTGCCAGAATCAGCCGGTTCCCGTCCCAGGTTGATGCGCGACATCCTGATCAGCTCGGCCGTGTGTGTGGCCTGTCTGCTTGTGGCCCTGATCAGCCAGCTGGTGGCCCCCTCCTCCGTGGGCGCCGCCGCCCCGGCCCCCGCGGCGATGACCACTCCGGCCCTGGCCCGCGCCAGCGAGGCGCCCGCCGTCGCCCCGGCGATCGCCTCCCCCCTGGAACTCGACCCCGACGACACCAACCCCACCCTCTTCACCATGGCCCCCGACAGCTCCGCGCCCGACTCCCCCATCGCCGCGGGGGCCGGCGCCCTGGGCGGCCCCCTGCAGGCCGCACCCGAGCAAGTCACGGCCAGCGGCCTGCGCATCACCGATCTGGTGGTGGGGGAGGGCGCCGAGGCGGTGGCCGGCAAGACCGTGGTGGTCAACTACCGCGGCAGCCTCAGCAATGGCAAGGAATTCGACAGCAGCTACGGCCGCGGCCCCTTCCGCTTTCCCCTCGGCGGCGGCCAGGTGATCAAGGGATGGGATGAAGGGGTGGCCGGCATGAAGGTGGGCGGCAAGCGCAAGCTGGTCATCCCCCCCGACCTGGGCTACGGCTCCCGCGGCGCCGGTGGGGTCATCCCCCCCGATGCCACCTTGATCTTTGAGGTGGAACTCCTCGAAGTGGGCGGCTGAAACCGCTGCCTTCGGGGCGGCAGCCGCGGCCCCGGCTCGGAGACGGTCGTTAAGATGCCCCCCCGGGCCGGGCTCCACCGGTTCTCTCCTCGCACGATCCGACGTTCCATGGCCTTCACGCTGCCCGAACTCCCCTTCGGAGCCACCGAACTTGAGCCCTTCATCACGGCCAATACCCTCGGGTTCCACCACGGCAAGCACCACGCCGCCTACGTCACCAACCTCAACAACCTGATCGCGGGCACCGATCTGGAGGGCAAGAGCCTGGAGGAGGTGATCCTGGCCGTCGCCGGCGACGCCAGCAAGGCGGGCATCTTCAACAACGCCGCCCAGGTCTGGAACCACACCTTCTACTGGCAGTCGATGAAGCCCGGTGGTGGCGGCCAACCCAGCGGCGCCCTGCTCGAGAAGATCAACGCCGACTTCGGTAGCTTCGAGGCCTTCGTGGACGCCTTCAAGGCCGCCGGCGCCACCCAGTTCGGCAGCGGCTGGGCCTGGCTGGTGCTGGAGAACGGCAGCCTCAAGGTCACCAAAACCGCCAACGCCGATCTGCCCCTGGCCCATGGCCAGAAGGCCCTGCTCACCATGGATGTGTGGGAGCACGCTTACTACCTCGATTTCCAGAACCGTCGCCCCGATTACATCAGCACCTTCCTCACCAATCTGGTGAACTGGGACTTCGCCGCCGCCAACCTGGCCGCCGCCTGAGCCATCGCCAACAAACGGAGGGCCAGCTCCCCTGGCCCTCCTAGGCTTGAAGCATCCACCCTGGCCCGATGGACTTCCTGATCGACGTCCTGCTGTTGTTGGCCAGCCTGGTGCTCGTCGATCGCAGCAACACCGACCGGGATGAGGTCTGGCGGCTCTGCCTGCGCATCCTGGCGGTGATGTCGGTGCTGGCGGTGATCACCAGCGACCGCGGCCTGCCCCTGGCCGTGGTGCTGCTGCTGTTCGCCCTCTGGCTGCCGGGGGCGGCCCGGATGGAGAAGGCGCTCGACCAGACCCTCGCCCAGGGCGATGCCAATCCCTCGGTTTCCTCTCCGCGATGAACCACGACGGCCCCGACCTGATCGAGCTGATCTTTGTGGCCTTTGTGCTGGCGGGCATCTCCTACAGCCTCACCCACTGAGCGGCTGCACCGCCTCCGGCGCGATCCACATCGCGTCGCCGTAGGAGAAGAAGCGGTACCCCTGATCGATCGCCTCCTCATACAGCGCCAGCAGGCGGCTGCGGCCGATCAGGGCGCTCACCAGCAGCAGCAGGGAGCTGCGCGGCAGGTGGAAGTTGGTGAGCAGCCCCTCCACCACCGCGAAGCGGAAGCCCGGCTGGATCACCAGGTTCACCGGTCCGGCGTAGGGCTGCAGCCGGCCGCCATGCAGCGCCGCCACCCCCTCCAGACTGCGCACGCTGGTGGTGCCGATGGCGATCACCCGCCCGCCCCGGGCCTTGCAGGCCCGCACCGCCTCCACCAGCGCCGCATTCACCTCCACCCACTCGCTGTGCAATTCCAGGCCGCGCAGGTCTTCCTGCTCCACCGGCCGGAAGGTGCCCAGCCCCACATGCAGGGTCACCGTGGCCAGCTCCACACCCCGCTCCGCCAGGGCGGCCAGCAGCTCATCGCTGAGGTGCAGCCCGGCGGTGGGGGCCGCCACCGCCCCGGGGCGGGCGGCGTAGCGGGTCTGGTAGCGCTCGGCGTCGCTGGCGTCGTGCTCATGGATGTACGGGGGCAGGGGGATGGCCCCGTAACGCAGCAGCAGGGGCTCAAGGCTGGCCGCATCCACACACTCGGGGGGAAAGGCGATCTGGCGGCCGCCGCTGGCCGGATCGCTGGCGAGCACCTGCAGCTCCAGGGGCGGTTGGAGGGGCGCCTCCACCGTCAACCATTCGCCGCTCTTCAGGCGCTTGGCGGGCCGCGCCAGGCAGAGCCAGCGGCCGCCGCCACAGGGTTCGAGCACCAGCAGCTCCACGGCCCCGCCGCTGGCCCGCCGCGCCGCCAGCCGGGCCCGCAACACCCGCGTGTCGTTCACCACCAGCAGGTCGCCGGCACGCAGCTCCCCCTGCAAATCCCAAACCCGGAGATGGCGAGCGCCGCCATCGGCTTGCACGGCCAGCAGGCGGGCGGCGTGGCGCGGCTCCACCGGGCGCTGGGCGATGCGCTCCTCGGCCAGCGCAAAGTCGTAGCTGGAGAGGAGCAGATCCGCCGGGTCCACCACCGTCAGAGGGCGAGGCTTTCGGGGTCGTTCTCGATCAGGGCCGCCAGATCCTTGAGGAAGGCGGCGGCGTGGGTGCCGTAGATGACGCGGTGATCGCAGGTGAGATTCACCTGCATCTGGCGCTTCACCGAAATCGAGCCATCCTTGCCCGCCACCACCGTGGGCCGGGAGGCGGCCACCGCCAGGATCGCGCCGGTGCCCGGCGGCAGGATCGCATCGAAGCGATCCACCCCGAACATGCCGAGGTTGGAGAGGGTGAAGGTGCCGGTGCTGTATTCCTCCGGCTTGAGCTGCTTGCTGCGGGCCCGGTTCACCAGATCGGCCCAGCTGCGGGAAAGGGCGTAGAGATCGGTGCGGTCGGCCTGGGCGAGCACCGGCGTGATCAGGCCGCCGTCCTCCATCGCCACGGCCACCGCCACGTTCACCGCCTCGGGGTAGGCCATGGCGTCACCGACGGTGGCGGCGTTCACCTGGGGATGGCGGGCCAGCACCACGCCCACCGCCTTGGCCAGCAGGGCCGTCATCGTCACCCCCTTCTCCTTGACCTTCTTGTAAAGAGCGTCGAGGCGATCGGTGCTGATCGTGTAGCCCACCCGGAAGCAGGGCACCGCCAGGGTGGCATTCATATTGCGCACCACCGCCTGCTGGAGCGTGTTGAACGGCACCGTCTCCCCGGGGCGGCCGAAGGTCTGGCCGGCGGGCGCGGCGGCGGCCGGCGAGGCGCCAGAGCTGCCGGCGCCAGCGGCAGGAGCCGTGCCTTCGGCCACCCGCGGCACGCTCACCGCCCGACCGGCGGCCGTCTCCACGTCCTCGGCCTGGATGCGGCCGTTGGGGCCGCTGCCGCGCAGGCCGGCCAGATTCACCCCCAGCTGGGCCGCCAGCTTGCGGGCGCGGGGGGTGGCGACCACACGGCCATCGGCGGCGGCCGGCGCGACCGGTGTGGGCGCGGCGACGGGCGCCGCTGGGGTGGGGGCCACCGGAGCCACCGGCGCGGGTGCCGCCGCCTGGGGAGCGGACGGGGCACTGGCCTGCGCCGCCGCGATCTCAGCCTCGCTCTCGACGATCAGACCGATCGTTTCCCCCACCGGCGCCGTGCCACCGGCGGGCATCAGCACCGCGGCCAGGAAGCCCTCGTTGAACGACTCAACGTCCATGTCG
>JBILEP010000108.1:0-6777 GCA_044352045.1 Cyanobium sp.
GGCGGCGTCACGCTGTTGAAGGATGTGGGTCGCGTGAGCCTCGGCAACGAGAGCTACGACACGATCGCCACCAACCTCGCCGGCGAGTCCGCCGTGGCGATGGGCGTGTTCCAGCGCGATGGCAGCAACGCCCTGGAGGTGCGCCGCGGGCTGGAGCAGGCCCTGGCCGATCTCGCCCCCCGCTTCCCGCCGGGGGTGGCGATGGAGGTGATCGTCGATGAGGCGGTGTCGGTGCGCGCCAGCATCGATCGGGCCGTGGAGGCCCTGCGCGACGCCGTGCTGCTCGTGTTCCTGGTGCTGCTGCTCGGGCTGGGCAACAGCCGCCTGGCCCTGATCACGGCGGCGGCGGTGCCGGTGTCCCTGATCGGTTCCCTCAGCGTGCTGCGGCTCAGCGGCGGCTCGATCAACACCCTCTCCCTGTTCGGGATGGTGCTGGCGGCCGGTCTGCTCGTGGATGACGCCATCGTGGTGAGCGAGGACATCGGCCGGCGGCTGGAGCGCGGCACCCCAGCCCCGCAGGCGGCCCGGGAGGCGATGGCCGAACTGGGGGGCGCCGTGATCGCCACCTCCCTGGTGCTGGTGGTGGTGTTCATCCCGGTGCTCGGCCTGGAGGGCAGCGTCGGGCGCCTCTACGGCCCGATCGCGGTGGCGATCAGCGCCGCCATCGCCTTCTCCACCATCAACGCCATCAGCTTCACGCCCGTGGCGGCCAGCCGCCTGCTCGCCGCCAGCCAGCGGGAGCCGCCCTGGCTGAAGCGGATCATCGACCCGCCGCGGCGTTGGCTCGAATCCCTGGAAGCCCCCTATGGCCGCCTGCTCGATGGCGTGTTGCGCCGCCGGGCCCTGGTGCTCCTGGCCCTGCTGGCGGGCCTGCTGCTCACGGCGGCGGCGATTCACGCCAGGCCCACCACCTTCATCCCCCAGGAGGACAACGGCCAGCTGCGCGGCGTGGTGATCCTGCCGGAGGGCACCGCCCTGGCCCGCACCGAGGCGGTGCTGGAGCGGGTGCGGCGCGTCGCCCGCCGCGAGCCCCTGATCGCCAACGCCAATTTCTACGCCGGTCGCTCCTTCGGCGACAGCAGCCCCAACAAGGGGCAGTTCTTCCTGCGCCTCAAGCCCGTGGAGGAGCGCCCCGGCGCTGAGCGCGGCAGCGCGGCGGTGGCGGAGCGCATCAACCGCCAGCTGCGCCGCGCCATTCCCGATGCGGTGGTGCAGCTGAGCGAGGCCCCGAGTGTGCGCGGCTTCAGCAGCGAAGGGGGCATTGAGCTGGAGCTGCTCGATGTCAGCTCCGGCCAGTTGAGCCTCACCGCCTTCGAGCGCGAAGCGCGTGATTTCATCGCTGAAGCCCAGGGCCTCACCAGTGGCGGCGGGCCGGCCTTCGAGCGGGTCTCCACCCGCTTCAGCAGCGGCTCCCCCCGCCTGGAGCTGATCCCCGACCGGCTGCGCATGGCCTCCCTCGGCGTCGACCTGGCCAGCCTGGTGGACACCCTCGGGGCGAGCTTCGGCAGCGACTACGTGAACGACAGCTTCGCCGACGACCAGGTGCGGCGGGTGATCGTGCAACTGGAGGGCCGCTCCCGCCGCGATGCCGCCGACGTGCTGGCCCTGACGGTGCGCAACCGTGAGGGCCGGCTGATCCCCATCGCCGAGCTCGTGCGCCTGCAGCCCGGCGCCGGGCCCACCAGCATCAACCACACCCGCCTGGTGCGCTCGATCAGCATCCGCGCCCTGCCCCGCGCCGGCGTGAGCACCGGCCAGGCGATGGCCCTGCTGCAGGAGTTGCACCAGCGCCGCGGCCGCGATGCCCTGGAGCTGGAGTGGGCGGGCCTGGCCCGGGAGGAGGCCCGCGCCGGCGGCGGCACCACCCGGGTGTTCGCCCTCGCCCTGCTGGTGATGGCCCTGGTGCTCGCCGCCCTCTACGAAAACTTTCTCGATCCCCTGATCATCCTGGTGACGGTGCCGCTGGCGATGCTCGGCGCCGTGCTCGGCCTGGCCCTGCGGGGGCTGCCGCTGGATGTGTACGGGCAGATGGGCTTGCTGGTGCTCGCCAGCCTGGCGGCGAAGAACGGCATCCTGATCGTCGAATTCGCCAACCAGCGGCTGGCGGCGGGCCTGCCCCTCGACGAGGCCATCCACGGGGCGGCGGTGGCCCGTCTGCGGCCGATCCTGCTCACGGTGATCTCCTCCCTGGCCGGCTGCCTGCCGCTGCTGTTTCCCACCGGTTCGGGTGCCGCCAGCCGGCTGAGCATCGGCACGGTGGTGTTCAGCGGCCAGCTGGTGGCCACCCTGCTCAGCCTGCTGGTGGTGCCCTCGGTGTACCGGCTGGTGAAGGGCTGGGAGCGCCCGTCGTGAGGGGATCCCATGATGCGAACAGCGCCCTTGGGTGGTCATGGACGTGACGGATCGCCCGCCGCTCTGGTTCGATCGCCGCGAAGCGGGCGGGCAATTGGCGGCACGCTTCCACGATCGGCGCGGTCGGGCCGGCGATTGCACCCTGCTGGCCCTCCCCCGCGGTGGGGTGGCGGTGGCGGCGGAGATGGCCCGGCGGCTTCACCTGCCCCTGGCCTGCTGGGCGGTTCGCAAGATCGCCCACCCCGCCTACCCCGAGTTCGCCATCGGTGCGGTGGCGCCGGGGGGGGTGGTGCTCTGGGATCGGCCGCAGGTGGGGGTGCCGCCCCTGAGCGCCCAGGAGCGCGACCAGCTGGTGGCCGGGCAGCAGCGGGAGCTGGAGCGCCGCCGCCAGCTGTTCGGCGACCCGGATCCCGCTTCCCTGGCGGATCGTCATCTGGTGGTGGTGGATGACGGCATCGCCACGGGCCTCACCGCCCGGGCGGCCCTGCGATCCCTGCGGCCATTGCAGCCGGCCTCCCTGGCCCTGGCGGTGCCCGTGGTCGACCGGCAGGTGCTGCCCGATCTGGAGGCGCTGGTGGACCGCCTGGAGGCGCTGGCGGTGGTGGATCGCCTGCGGGCGGTGGGCGAGTGGTACACCCATTTCGAGCAACTCGAGGACAGCGAGGTGTTGGCGTTGCTGCGCGGCACTCTCCACCACCACAACGGCAGCCGTGACTGAGCTGGGCAGCCAGCAGCAGCGGTATCAACAAACACAAAGAGTTTCTGTGTTTCCTCCCCGCTGGGCAGACGTCCCATCAGCCGATCCATAGGGTGTGACCACTCGCCTCAGGCCTGGCAGGCACAGCCGTGGTTCGGGCGAAATCAATCCGGCGCTGATGCTTCCCTTGATTCGCTTCGCTGGCTCCCGCGTCAGCCCTGCACCCCTCGCACCACCCTCCGACCCCCTGCTGCCCTGGCCCAAGGACGCGGGCGCAACGCTCCCGCCCCCACGGCGTTTCTCCCCCGCTGGCGAACCGCTGCTGCGTCAGCGGCTGCTCTCCGACCTGCGCGCCCTCGCCCGCCCGCGCCATGCCCGTTGGGATCCGGTGGGCCTGATGAGCGTGCGCAGCTTCTTGCGCGAGCGGTTCGCCGCCCTCGGACCACTGGAGGAGCAGACCTTCGGCAGCGGTTGCGACGCGGGCACGAACCTGATCCTGCGCCTGCCCGGCCGCCGCCCAGAGCTCGCCCCCCTGCTGGTGGCGGCCCACTACGACGGCCCGCTCCATTCCATCGGCGCCGACGACAACGCCTCCGGCCTGGCGGCCCTGCTGGAGCTGGCCAGGCACTGGGCCGCCGAGCCGCCCCGCCGGCCGGTGTGGATCGTGGCCTTCGACCAGGAGGAGTGGGGGTGCCTGGGCAGCAAGGCGCTGGCCGCGGAGCTGAAGCGCCAGGGCCAGCCGCTGGCCTTGATGGTGAGCCTGGAGATGCTGGCCTTCACGGGTGACGAACAGCGCTACCCGATCCCTGCCCTGCGCTGGCTCTACGGCCGCCGCGCCGACTTCATCGCCGTGATCGGCAACCTCCAGGCGCTGCCCCAGCTGCCCGGTCTCGGCCGGCGTCTTGGTCGCCACGTGCGCACCAAGCTTCTGCCGGTGCCCCTGCGCGGCCGGATCCTGCCCGATGTGCGCCGCAGCGACCACAGCCCCTTCTGGGATGCGGGCTATCGGGCGGTGATGGTCACCGACACATCGTTTTTGCGCAATCCCCACTACCACCGCATGAGCGACACGATCGCCACCCTCAACCTCGATTTCTTCACCCGGGTGACCGAGGGGTTGGCGCAGGCCCTCTCGGCCGTCTGATCCGCCTCTGGCAGGTAGGGTTGAGCCACAAAATAAGGGGGAACGCCCTGTGGCCTCCGACTCCAGGGATCCCCCCCAAGGTGATCGGCAATCGCGTCACCACCCGCCGATCCGGGTGTGGCGTTACGACGAGGGCTATGGGGCGCCCCCTGGCTCCCGAAGCTCGGATCACCGAGGCCACGGCGGCCGTTCTTCGGGCCGTCGCCGCCGCAAGAAGCCGATGGCCTGGCTCTGGCGGGGGCCCCAGGGAGAGCTGGTCGAGCTGCTCACCATGCTGCCGAGGCGATTCCCGATCCCCTCCGTCCTGGCCCTCGGCGTGGGCCTTTGGTTGGCCTGGCCGATGCTGATGACCAGCCGGACCAATGGGGCGGTGCTTCCCCCGGGAGCCCCCGATGTGATCACCACCTTCATCGAAGACCCCATGCGGGCGGTGACGGCCGTGGGTCTGTGGAAAACCCGCCCGGGTTCGATCCTCGTGCTGCAGGGCAGCGTCGAAACCCAGGTGACGATCCAAGATTTTCTGAGGGCTCGCAATATCAACGGCGTCAGCGGCGGCAAGGTGGTCACCTTGACGGAGGGTTGCGACACCTTCGGCTACCTCACCACCCTCTCCCGTTTCCTCTCCCGGCAACCGCAGCCTGGCCGGCTCACGGTGGTCACCAGCCCGGCGCACCTGGATCGCTCTGTGGTGACGGCCCGCGCTGTGTTCGGCAGCCAGGGCTGGCAGGTGGATGGTCTGGCGGCGGCCACGGGCGATAACCGTCCCGAGGCGATCTGGCGTCTCTGGCGCGATCAGGCGCGTGTGCAGATCTGGAGGCTTACCGGCTGGGATGGCACCACCGACAGAAGCATCTGCCGCGTGCGGGGAGGCGGGTAGGACCCAAGCGTGCTGCTCTCGGCTCTCCAGCCCATCTGGTCGTTGCCTCTCGATGGCTTGTGCGGCGCCCTGCAGAGCCAGCCCACTGGCCTGAGCCAGGCGGAGGCGGAGGGACGCCTGGAGCGCTGGGGCGCGAACCGCTTGCCGCCGCAGCGGCGCCGCCCCCTGCCGCTGCGGCTGCTCGACCAGATGGTGCATTTCATGGCCCTGCTGCTCTGGGTGGCGGGGGGCATGGCCTTTGCCGCCGGCACCCCCCAGCTGGGCTGGGCGATCTGGTCGGTGGTGCTGATCAACGGGCTGTTCTCCTTCTGGCAGGAATTCCAGGCGGAGCGCACCCTGGCGGCCCTCACCCGCGCCCTGCCCAGCCAGGTGCAGGTGTGGCGCGATGGCGAGCTGCGGCTCCTCAGCGCCGATGCCCTGGTGCCGGGGGATCGCATCCAGCTGGAGGAGGGGGATCGGATCCCGGCCGACTGCCGCCTGAGCGTCGCCCATGGCCTCTATGTGGACCTCTCGGTGCTCACCGGCGAATCCCAGCCGGCGGCGCGCCAGGCCGAACCGCTGCCGCCGCCCGCCGCCAGCCCGCGGGTGGCCGTCCATGAGCGAGTGAACCTGGTGTTGGCCGGCTGCAGCGTTGCCTCCGGGCGTGGCGAGGCGTTTGTTTATGCCACCGGCGCCGAAACCGAGTTCGGCCAGGTGGCGCGCCTGGCCTCCGGCACCCAGCGGGCCCCCAGCACCCTGGAGCAGCAGGTGGGCCGCATCGTGCAGACGATCACCATCCTCTCCCTCTCGATGGGAGCGATCGCCTTTGCCCTCAGCTTTTTGTTTGTGGGCCTGGGGCCGCTGGAGAGCCTGGTGTTCTCGATCGGCATCATCGTCGCCAATGTGCCCGAGGGGTTGCTGCCCACCGTCACCCTCGCCCTGGCGCTGAACGTGCAGCGGATGGCGCGGCGCAACGCCCTGGTGCGGCGCCTCTCCGCGGTGGAAACCCTCGGCTCGGTGAGCGTGATCTGCTCCGACAAGACGGGCACCCTCACCGGCAACCGCATGGCGGTGGAGCAGACCTGGCTGCCCTGCCAGCGCCAGGGGGGCTCGCCCGGCGACGCGGCGGACCCGGCCGGTTTGGAGCGGTTGCTGCTGCGGGCCGCCTCCCTCTGCTCCAACGCCCGGCTGGAGCACACCGCCACCCCCGGCGAGGCCTGGCGGGCGATCGGCGATCCCACCGAGAACGGCCTGCTGATGGCGGCCCTGGCCGCCGGGCTGGAGCCGCAGGAGCAGCAGAGCCGCCATCTGCGCCGGCGCGAGATCCCCTTTGACTCCCACCGCCGCCGCATGTCGGTGCTGGTGGACTGGCGGGGGGGCGAAGACGACCTGCCCCTGCCCGGTGGTGAGGCGCTGGTGCTCACCAAGGGCGCTCCCCTGGAGGTGCTGGCCCACTGCGGCGCCTGGCTGACGCCCACGGGGGCCGAAGCGATCGGCGAGGCGGACCGCCAGCGGGTGGTCGCCGCCAATGACGACCTGGCCCGCCGCGGCTTCCGGGTGATCGCCGTGGCCGTGCGGCCCGCCCCCGCCGACCCCTTCGCCGCGCCGCCGGAGCTGCTGGAGAGCGACCAGATGCTGGTGGGGCTGGTGGGGCTGTATGACCCGCCCCGGCCGGAGGTGGCCGATGCGGTGCGCCAGTGCCGGGAGGCGGGCATCAAGGTGACGATG
>JBILEP010000109.1:0-6768 GCA_044352045.1 Cyanobium sp.
CTCCACGCAATTCGTGCTGGCCTTCTTCTTCCTGGTGGGTCACCTCTGGCATGCCGGCCGCGCCCGCGCCGCCGCCGCCGGTTTCGAGAAGGGCATCGACCGTCAGGCCGAACCCACCCTGGCAATGCCCGATCTCGACTGACGATCGCGGCATCA
Source organism: Cyanobium sp. (assembly GCA_044352045.1). Taxonomy (GTDB): domain Bacteria; phylum Cyanobacteriota; class Cyanobacteriia; order PCC-6307; family Cyanobiaceae; genus Cyanobium. Next base: position 157 of record JBILEP010000109.1, read on the forward strand.
GCCCTCCATTCACCCCGCCTCCGGCGGGGTTTTTTCATGGGACAGAACCAGGCCGGCGCCAGATAAGGTGCCGAGGGGTTCACCACACGTCATGAAGCCTGCACCCACCGCCATACCCGCGCTGCTGGCCGCTTTGGCTCTTTCACCGGTCGTCCTGTCGGCGGGGGGACAAGCTGGTGGCCCGATCGACACCAACGAGCCTGGTGTGGTCTGCGACGCGGGCGAACAGCTCTGCTACAACCAGAACGGGTTGAGCGTCGACACCACGCGCCGCAATTTCGGCCGCTCCAGCGCAGAAAAGGCGCGTCAGCTCATCCGGCGCGGCGAACGGGGCCGCACCTTCCAGCTGAGCAACGGTGTTGCCTGTGATGTCAACGCCCGCACCTGCTGGGATGACGGCTGGAAGCGGCGCAACATCTCCGGGAAGCTGACCCGCCATCTGTTCGGCTCAGGCTCCCAGGGCTCCGGGTCCAGCTCCAGCTCGACGAGCTGGAATGACGGCTGGAGTGGGGGGAGCAACGGCTACACGGCCGACTGCCTGCTGCGTCGGGGCGGCCGCACCCTTTTCCAGGGGAGCTGCGAGCTGCTCGAGCAGAACAACGGGCGCGAGCGGCGCTTCATCGCCACGATGCGCAATGGGCCCCAGTACGTCTTCCAGAACCGGGGCGGCAATGTCTCGATCGGCGACGGGAGTGGTGGCAGCTGGCCGGTGCAGTACCGGGACTACGGTCGGGCGGCAGTGTTCCGCTGGGCAGACATGAGCCTGGAGGCCCGCCAGGGGTCCTATGGCGGCTCCGCCAACGACCGCAACCGCACGCTGGAAGAGCTTCTCCGCCAGCTGTTCAACTGATGGGAGCCGCAGGGGCCGTGGCGAGCCAACGGCGCAGCAGCGGCAGGCTCAGCCCGATCACGTTGCTGAAGCAGCCCTCGATCCGCTCCACCAAAGCCCCGCCCCGGCCCTCCAGGGCGAAGCCGCCCGCACAGGCCAGCGGTTCCCCCGTGGCCACATAGGCCGCAATCTCCTCGGCGCTGAGGGCCGCAAAGCGCACCCGCGTGCTCACCGTTTCGAGTCTGGCCGCCTCGCCGGCCGCCAACAGGCAGTGGCCGGTGTGCAGCTCCGCCCAGCCGCCCGCCATCCGCAGCCAGCGGGCGCAGGCCTCCTCCGCATTCGCCGGCTTGCCGAACACCTCACCGTCGAAGAGCAGCAGCGAGTCGCAGCCGAGCACCGCAGCGCCATCCCCGGGCAGGGCATCGGCCACGGCGCGGGCCTTCGCCTCCGCCAGCTTGAGCACCAGCCGGCGGGGATCCCCATCCCGGATGCTGTCCTCATCGACGCCGCTGACCTGCACCCGATGGGGAATGGCCGCCTGCACCAGCAGGCGGCGCCGGGCTGGGGAGGCGGAAGCGAGCACCAGCATCAACGGCTTCCCGGTTCCCCCCATTCGAGCCGATCGGCCGCCCGACACAATGGGGCCATGACCTCTCGCGGCGCCGACAGTGGGTTGAGCGTGGCCGGGCCGGCGCTACGCCGGGCCGGCCATTCCCTGCGCTGCCTGCCCTTTCGCCGCGCCTTCTACGAGGAGGTGGACGCGCGGGCGATGAGCGCCAGCGAACTCTGCGCCCGGCCAGACTGGCCGCTACTGGTGTTCGCCCCCTTCGGGCCGGAGCGGGCCGAAGCCCACTTCCGCTGGCTGATCCGGCTGGGGGTGCTGCGCCGCGAGGTAGACGGCCAGGGGCTCACCGAGCGGGTGCGCCTGACCCCGATGGGCCGCTGCTTGCTGGGCATCTGGCCCGGGGAGGTGCCGCGGGCGGGGCTGCGGGAGCGGATCCAGGAAAACTTCCGGCGCCACCGGCCGCGCTTCTGATGGCCGCACCCGGCTCCCATCCCTCCGCCTGCATGGTGCTGGGCACCAGCAGCGGCGCGGGCAAGTCGCTGATGACCGCGGCCCTCTGCCGGGTGCTGCGGCGCCGCGGCGAAACACCTGTGCCCTTCAAGGGGCAGAACATGAGCCTCAACGCCTGGGTGGATGAAGCCGGAGGCGAGATGGCCTACTCCCAGGCCCTGCAGGCCTGGGCCGCGGAGCTCGAGCCGGTGGCGGCGATGAATCCGGTGCTGCTCAAGCCCCGCGGCGACCACACCAGCGAGGTGATCCACCTGGGGCGCTCGGTGGGCACGGCCCGGGCCGAGCACTACTACCGCGATTGGTTTCGACCCGGCTGGGCGGCGATCCGCGGGGGCCTGGAGAGCCTGCGCCGCGACCATCCCGCTGGGCGGCTGGTGCTGGAGGGGGCGGGCAGTCCGGTGGAGATGAACCTCCAGCCCCGCGACCTCACCAACCTGCGACTGGCCCAGTACCTGCGCGCCCGCTGCCTGCTGGTGGCCGACATCGAACGCGGCGGCGTCTTCGCCCAGGTGGTGGGCACCCTGGAGCTGCTGCGGCCGGTGGAACGTCCCCTCATCCGCGGCATCCTGATCAACCGCTTCCGCGGCCGGCGGGAGCTCTTCGACGAGGGGCGCGCCTGGCTGGAGCGGCGCACCGGCGTGCCGGTGCTCGGGGTGATGCCCTGGCTGGACGAGATCTTCCCGCCCGAGGATTCCCTCGACCTGCTGGAGCGGCGCGGCCGCAAGCCGACGGCGGAGATCACCGTGGCGGTGCTGCGGCTGCCGTCGCTGAGCAACTTCTCCGACCTCGATCCGCTGGAGGCCGAAAACAGCGTCCAGCTTCGCTGGGTCCAGCCGGGGGAGCCGCTGGGGAGGGCCGACGCGGTGATTCTGCCGGGCAGCAAGCAGACCCTGGGCGATCTGATGGCGCTGCGCGCCAGCGGTCTGGCCGAGGCGTTGATCGACCACCTGGCGGCGGGGGGCCAGGTGTTCGGGCTCTGCGGCGGCCTGCAGATGCTCGGCCAGAGCCTGGTGGATCCGCAGGGATTGGAGGGGAGCGGCAGCGCGGCGGTGGCCGGCCTGGGCCTGCTGCCCCTGCACACCCGCTTCGCGGCCGCCAAGACCCTGCGGCGCCGGCGCAGCCGCGCCCTCTGGCCAGGGGGGGATGGCCTGGAACTGGAGGGCTTCGAACTCCACCACGGCCGCAGCTTTTGCCAGGCCCAGCCGCTGTGCGAGGCGGAGGGGCTGGGCTGGTGGCAGCCCTGGGGAGAGGGGGGAGGACTGGTGGCGGGCACCTACCTGCACGGCGTGTTTGAGAACGGGGCCTGGCGGCGCCGCTGGCTCAACGGTCTGCGCCGCCGCCGTGGCCTGCCACCCCTGAGCGAGGCCCAGCCCCACCACCACCGCCAGCGCCAAGAGCTACTGGATCGCCTGGCCGAGGCCTTCGAACGCCACATCGACCTGGGGCCGTTGCTGGAATGAACCAGGCCCCCGCCCCCCGCTTCCCTTGACATCCCTCCTGATCCGTTGGCCCGATGGCCGCTGCAGCCGGGAAGCCCCGGGCCGGGACTGGCTGCTGGCGGCACGGGACGCCGGGGTGCTGATCCCCACCGGCTGCCTGGGCGGCAGCTGTGGCGCCTGTGAGATTGAAGTGAATGGCCAGGTGGTGCGCGCGTGCATCGCCACGGTGCCCGCGAGCCCGACGGGGGAGCTGAGGGTGGAGCTGGCGGCCGATCCTCACTGGTGATCTGGCTGGATCAGGCCCCCCCCCAGCAACGCTTCCCCGGCATAGAACACCGCCGCCTGACCGGGGGTGATCGAAAACTGGGGCTCGCGAAACTCCAGGCGAGCCCGTTGGGGGCGCTGCTGCTGCCGATCCGCCTCCGTGGGATCCAGAGGGATGAGCACGGCAGGCACAGGGCCACTGCGGTAGCGCACCTGCACGGCAAGCTCCAGGGGCTTGGCGGGTGGCGCCATCGACACCCAGTTCACCGCTCCGACGACACAGCCGTCCTTGGCGGCCTCGGCGCGGGGAGCCACCACGACCCGGTTCATCGCCCCATCGAGGCGCACCACATGCAGCGGCTCGCTCCAGGCCACGCCGAGGCCCTTGCGCTGGCCGATCGTGAAGTGCTCGAGTCCGTCGTGCTCGCCGACGACCGTGCCATCCGCCAGCACGATCTGGCCCGGGCGTGGGGGGAGATGGGCGTCGAGGAAGGCGCGCATTGAGCCGTGGTGATCCGCCAGGCACAGATCCTGACTTTCCGGCTTGCGGGCGGTGCGCAACCCCAGCCGCTGAGCCTCGGACCGGGTGTCCTGCTTGCTGAGTTCGCCGAGGGGAAACACCAGGCGGCCGAGGTGCTCCTGGGGGAGGTCGTAAAGGAAATAGCTCTGGTCCTTGTGGGGATCGAGGCCACGCAGCAACTGGTGGCGGCCCTGCCCCTCGCCGGGCACCGGCAGCGGGTCATCGGCCGTGGCGTGGCGCACCCTGGCGTAGTGGCCGGTGGCAAGCCGCTCGATGCCCCGCTCCTGCCAGGCCCACTCGAGCATCGGCGCGAACTTCACCCAGCGGTTGCAGCGGGAGCAGGGCAGGGGCGTGATGCCGCTGGCGTAGCCCTCCACCAGAAAGTCGACGATGCGCTCGCGGAAGCGCTCGCGGGAATCGAGCAGATGGTGGGGGATGCCCAGCTCCTCGCACAGGCCGGCCGCATCCACCAGCCCCTCGGCGCAGCAGGCCCCTTTGCCGCTCATCAACCAGAGGGTGAGGCCCTCCACCTCCCAGCCGGCCGCCTGCAGCAGTGCCGCCGTCAGGGAGCTGTCGACCCCGCCGGAGAGGCCCGCCACAACGCGATGCTCGCCCGGCCAGCCGCGCAGCCGTTCCAAGGCGGCCGCGACCGCCCCCGTGGCGGGATCGGGATGGGGAACGGGGGAGATGACGGCAACCATCACGGCACCTGCGCTGGGGCCCACGGTCCTGCAGCCTAGAAGTGAGTCCCCACGTCGCCGCGATGCTGCCCCCCACCCCGCCGGCCAGCTGGCCCCGCCGGGACGCCGATCACCTGCTGATCAGCGCGGCGGGGATGGCGGATCTGGAGGCCCAGCTGTTCGCCAGCGGCTTGCCGGTGGAGGCGCTGATGGAGAAGGCGGGGCTGGCGCTGAGCGCCCGCCTGCTGGCGGCGCCACCCGCGGCGGCCCTGGTGCTCGTCGGCCCCGGGCACAACGGCGGCGATGGCCTGGTGGTGGCGCGGGAACTGCACCTGGGGGGCGTTCCGGTGCGGCTCTGGAGCCCGTTTGAGCGCCATAAACCGCTCAGCGAAGCCCACCTGCGCCATGCCCGCTGGCTCGGCATTCCCGTGTTGAAGGAGGCGCCCGACCCCGGTGATCCCGCCCTGTGGATCGACGCCCTGTTCGGCATCGGGGCGCGCCGTCCACCGGGGGAAGCGATCGAAGCCGTGCTGGGCGAGCGGGAGCGACGGCGCCCCGGCGGGCTGGTGGCGATCGATGGGCCCACGGGCCTCTGCGCCGACAGCGGCCGACCGCTGGGGCGACGGGCGGCCCGCGCCCGCCACACCTTCTGCCTGGGGCTGCTGAAGCGGGGCCTGGTGCAGGACGAAGCCCTGTACTGGGTCGGCCAGCTGGAGCGGGTGGATCTGGGCCTGCCCCAGCCCCTGCTAGCGGGCCTGCCGCCGGAAACGCCCCTGGCCCTGGGGGCGGGAGATCGGCTCGGGGCGCCCTGGCCGGGCCTGGATCCGGCGGCGGCCAAGTACCAGCGCGGTCGCCTGCTGGTGGTGGCGGGCAGCGCCCGCTTCCGCGGCGCCACCCATCTGGCCCTCAGCGGGGCCAGCGCTTCGGGCTGCGGCAGCTTGCGCTGTGCGCCGCCGGCGCCGCTGGCGGACCAGCTCTGGAGCGTTCATCCCCATGTGGTGCTGGAGCCGCCCCTGGCGACCAACGGGGCCGGCGGCGTGGCCCTGGCGGGCCTGGGGGAGGGCTGGCTGGAACGGCTGGACGCGGTGCTGCTCGGACCGGGCCTGGGGCCGATGGAGTCGGGGGCGATGGAACCAGGCTCAGCGGAACTGGAGCGCTGGCGACAGCTGCGGGAGTTCGCGGGCCTGCTGGTGCTTGATGCCGACGGCCTCAACCGCCTAGCGGCCCTGGGGCGGCTCGGTGAGGAGCCGATCCGCTGGCTGCGGGGCCGGGGCGGGCCGACTTGGCTCACCCCCCATGCTGGCGAATTCGCCCGCCTCTTCCCCGACTGGGCGGAGCGCCAGGCGCTCGACGCGGCGGCTGGGGCCGCCCAAGCCAGCGGCGCCTGCGTGCTGCGCAAAGGGGCCAGAAGCGTGATCGCCGCGCCGGATGGGCGGCTGTGGCAGCTGCGTGACGCCACCGCGACGGTGGCGCGGGCAGGCCTGGGCGATGTGCTGGCCGGGTACGCGGCCGGTCGCGGCGCCATGGCGGTGGCGGCGGCCCGCGGAAGCCAGGGATGGCCCGACGCAGCGCTGCTGGCGGCGGCGGCCCTGGACCATGCCGAGGCCGGTTACAGGGCCAGCGCGGCCCGGGGACCAGGGGGCGCCACCCCGCTAGCGGTGGCCGAAGCGCTGGGTGGTCAGGCAGTCAGCGCATGACGAATCCAACACAGTCTTAGCGCAGGAATGAATGGTATCGGCAAGATTTTGCGCCGGCACTGGGCAGGATGAGCCGAGTGTTCGCCACAAAACATGCGGTTTTGCAAC
>JBILEP010000110.1:0-6733 GCA_044352045.1 Cyanobium sp.
AGGGCGCTGCTCCCGCCAAGAGCAGGCACAACAGCGAAGCTGCTTTCAGATGAATGGAATTGCTGGGCAGGAGTAATTGGAGGATGGAAAGCAGGTCTCCATAGCCCGATCCGATGCCATTGGAGGCCACTTTAAGTGGCTCAAAAATCGTTGTCAAAGTTGGCGGCAGTCTGCCCAGCCAGGCGCTAAAGAACACCAGGCCAGCCAGGGTTGGGACCAGAGTGATGAGAAAAAACCTGCGACCAAGACGATGCAAAAAAGCCGCGCCAAAAGAAGGGGCGAAGGAGTATTTTATATAGCTAAAGCCCGCCAGGATGGCGGCGAGTAGAGCCGGTTTTTTCGAGCTGGCCTTGCGGGTCTGCTGGCCCTGGATTGACCGCCGATCCGCCAGGGTAATGGCGAGGGTGAATGCGGTGAGGATCAGGAGCGATTGCTGGCCATTGCCGATGCTATTTCGAGTTGGAAACGCCATCAAAAATAAAAGCATGAGCAGCCAGCATTGCAGGCGCGTGAGGGCGAATGCCCTGGCGCTCAGCGTGCAGCTGATGATGGCGAACAGGATGTTGCTGGCAGCCCAGAGCGGCTTGGCTGCGGCGAAGGGCAGGAGGGCATAGGGAGCTAAAAATATATAAAGAGTTTGAGCGTAATTTGGTATCTGGTTGAGGATGATTTGGTTTCCCCTGTTGCCCTCAAGATAGAGTTCGTAGGGGTTCTCGCGCCGCCAGAACGCCTGGGCTGGTGACCATTGAAAATCCTGGGAGCCATGCCAGGCATTCAGCCAGCCTTGCCAGAGCGAGAGGGCCGCCAACAGAGCAAGAATCGCCAGCGCGAATCCGATCAGAAGGCGCCGCTTGCTGCCCGGGTCCTGGGGGGTGTCGGCTTGATTCCTGGGAGGACGTGGCTTGGCCATGGCCACAGCTAGGGCTGCCTGTCCACACCGCTGATCCTTAACCGTTCGCTCAGGTTGGATTGAAACTTGCCCTCACCATCCAGCAACCGCGCGCTCGCCTGCCACTCCGGCAGCCGCGGATAGCTGTTGCGGAACATGCCGGCGGATTGGCGGGAGTCCTTCGCCAGGTAAAGCCTCCCTCCCACTGCGGCGACCTGCTGATCCAGCTGATCCAGCACCTCCAGAAGTCCAGGTACCGCCGCCGGCACGTCCGCGGCAAGGGTCCAACCGGGGATTGGAAAGGAGAGGGGAGCCCGGTTGCCAGGGCCGAAGCGCTTCAGCACGGTGAGGAAGCTGGGAGCCCCCACCCGCCGCAGGGCCTCCAGGGTGCGGGGCACCAGCTCGGCCGCCTGATCGGGCACGGCGAACTGGTATTGCAGAAAACCCGCCGGGCCATAGATGCGGTTCCAATCCTGGACGCCATCGAGCGGATGGAAGAACGGGGCGATCGCCTGCAGCTCGCCTTCCCGCTGCCGGGGGGCTTTGCGATACCAGGCTTCATTGAAGGCGCGAACCGTGAGCTTGTTCAGCAGTCCGCTGGGCAGGAAAGCGGGGGCGGCCGCCAACGCCTTCGGGTCGTAGGCCAGGGGGTCAGCCTGGAGGTTCGGGGGAATCTCCTCGCAGCGGGCATGATCCCCGCAGGTGAGCACGCCGCGGCCCCTGGCATCGAGGCTGTCGACCCAGGCCACGCTGTAGCGATAACGGCTGTCGGCCTCCACCATGGCGGCCATCAGCGCGTCGAGATCGCGAACCCGGCTGGTGTCGACGCGGATCAGCGAGCTGCTGATCGGGATCAGGGAGAAGGTGGCCTCGACGATCACGCCGGTCAGCCCCATGCCCGCGACGGTGGCCCAGAAGAGCGCGGCATCCGCTTCGCTGCCGCCGGGGCTGAGGTCCCGCTGGTGGCCGTTGCCGTCCACCAGGAGCAGCCGCTGCACGTGATTGCCGAAGCTGCCATCCACGTGGTGGTTCTTGCCGTGGACGTCGGCGGCGATCGCCCCGCCCACGGTCACGTTGCGGGTGCCGGGGGTGACCGGCAGGAAGAAGCCCGCGGGGACGATCACCCGCAGGATCTGATCGAGGCTCACCCCAGCGCCGGCCGTGACCGTGCCGTTGGCGGCGTCCAGGGCGATCGCCTGGAAGGCGCTCAGCTCGATCACCGTGGCGTCAGCCAAGTGGGCGGCATCGCCGTAGGAGCGGCCCAGCCCCCGGGCGATCAGGGAGCGGGGCGGAGCTTGCTGGATCAGGGTCTGGAGCGCCTGGACGCTCGCCGGAGTCACCACCTGGGCCTTCACCGGAGCGGTCCGCCCCCAGCCGCTGAGGGAGCGGGTCTCGGCCGTCTGGTCTTTGAGCAGGGGGAGGGTCACAGCCGGGATGCGAGGGAGGGGGGAAGGCGGCGGATCAGCGCCATCAGCGGCGCCCACCACCAGGGGAGGTATTCGATGCCGCGCCGATCCGGATGGCGCAGCAGATCGCGGGCCAGCGAGGCCGGGCTTGCGCAGAGGGCCGCTGGCGCCTTGCCCTCCGTCATCGGCGTGGCCATGAAGCCGGCCTTCAGGATCCGTACTGCGAAGGGCTTGCCGTGGCAGCGCAGCAGCAGGCCTTCGCAGAAGGTGGTGAGCGCGGCCTTGGCGGCGCCGTAGTGATAGTTGGAGGGGCGGCCGCGATCCGCCGCCACCGAGCTGAACACCCAGAGCCGGCCTCGCCGTGCCAGGCGTTCCGGCGTGGCGACGGCGGTGAGCCAGGGCAAGAGGCCGCTGTAGTTGGCCGCGGTGATCCTCAGGGCCTCGCCGCCATCCCCCCGCGCCCGCTCGCCATCACCGAGGCTGCCGGCGGTGATCAGGTAGAGGTCGAAGTCACCCACCGGGAACTGGTCCTTGGCGGGGAGATTAGCGTCAGCGATCAGGTCGGTCTGGGCCAGGCTCACCCCCGCCCCAAAGCTCTCCCGCAGTTCGGCGGCGAATCGCTTGTTCGCCTCGGCATCCCGGGCCACCAGGTGAAAACGTTGGCAGCCCCGCCGCGCCAGTTCCCGGCACAGGCACTTGGCCACCTCACTGGTGCTGCCGAGCACGAAGGCGCTGGCGATGGGGCTGGTTCGTGGGCTGGGGGTCATGGCGGAAGTGTCAGCGATAGAGAGCGCCGCCGCGGGATCAGCAGGCAGAGGACGCCGAGAGCCGTGGCGAACCAGAGGGTCATCAACCGGATCAGCAGCGTGGCAGGGACGGCCACCGCCAGCGACACGCCCTGCAGGGAGAGCAGGCCGACCGTGCCCGCCTCAGTGCTGCCCAGTCCACCGGGGAGCAGGGTGAGGGCCCCGAGCATCCCCGCGGCGGTGTGGGCCAGGATCGCACCAGGCCAGCCGAGGTTGGAGACCCCCAACCCCCGCAGGATCAGCCAGAGGCTGATTCCCTCCAGGCTCCAGGCGATGGCACCGATCAGCGTTGCCGCCAGGAGAACCCGAGGCTGGAGCAGGTGGCGAAGGGCGTTCACCCCTTCCTGACCGGCCCCGGCCAGACGGCGGGGAAGCCAGCCCCGCGGCAGGCGCCGCCACCAGCCATTGCCGAGGGGGCCGCGGGCCAGCAGCCAGAGGGCGATCAGGACAGCGAGGGCCAGGCCGAGGGGCAGGGCGAGCGGCAGCGTTGGGCCGCTCAGCCGGGGAAGCTGGAGCAGCAGCAGCAGGAACAGAACCGCCGTGCCGTCCGTGAGTCGCTCCACCACTAGGGCCATCAGGGTCGGTGGGGCCGGCACCTGGCACTCCTGCCGCAGGAGCAGGGAGCGCACCGCCTCGCCACCCTTGCCCGGGGTGGCGGTGAACGCGAAAGAGCCCATCCAGATCAGGGCATCGGCGCCGAGGGGAGGGCGCTGATCCAGGCAGGCCAGCAGCAAGCGCCACCGTCCGAAGCGGAGCCCGTAGCCGAGCAGCACCAGCGCCAGCCCGACCAGAATCCGTGGCCAGAGCTGGCCGAGCAGCGGTCCCAGCTCCGCCCCCTGGCTGCGCACTCCCACCACGCCATAGCCCAGCAGTGCCAGGGCGATCACCGGCAGGAGCGGGGCCAGGGAAAAGGCGGGGTAGGGCCTGATCTCAGGGCCGAAGCTGCGGTAATGGGGACGTGCCGCCGCCCTCAGCAGCTCCCGGTCCCCCCGGCTGTCTCCATAGGCCTCCAGATCCAGGTGTTCGAGATCTCCGAGATGGGCCTTCAGGCGATGCACCTTCTCCCCTCCCTTGCAATTGGCGCCCACCAGACAGGGTTGCCAGCGCCCGTCCACCCGCCGCAGCTCGGTGGCGAGCAATTCCACCCCGAGCCGGTCGGCCAGGGGTTGCAGCAGCATGCGCGGTGAGGCGGAGCAGAGCAGCACCCGGTCGCCCTGGCCCTGGTGCCAGCGCAGGCGCCGCAGCGCCTCTGGCCGCAGCCGCCGCTCCAGGACCACCGCCAGCCAGTCGTGCTGCCCCGCCGCCTCGGCCTGGTTGACGGCCTCGCAAATGCGGAAGGCCCGCAGCGTGCGCTCCTTGAACCGTCCGGTGGAGATGCGGCGCAGTTGCCAGGCGATCAGCCAGGGCAGCAGGCCGAGGGCCGCAGCCAGCAGGCCAAAGCCCCCCCGGGATCGTCGGGCCGCGATCCGCAGGCAGTCACCCGCCAGCAGGGTGCCGTCCACATCGAAGACCGCGACCCTCGGCAACGTCGCGGCGGTCATCGATTCAGGTGGTTGACCAGGCCGATCGCGGCGGTGGTGGTCAGCCAGGCCACCAGGGTGAGCTGGATGCCCCGATCCCCCAGCAGGATCTCCTCCGGCTTTTCACTGGTGCGATCCGGCGCCACCAGGAGGCGCCGTTGCGCTTCCTGCGGATCGCTGAGCAGCTGGTAACGAAAGATCCCCACCAGCACGAATGGGACGGTGAGCAGCATCCAGCTAGTGGGCGCCCCCTGCAGCCTCGGCCCGGCCGCCCAGAGGGCATAGGACATGAAGGCGCTGGTGGCCACCAGGCTTTCAAGGCGCAGCAGCAGTGGCAGGGAGTAGCGCTCCAGCACCTTGCGGGTCAGCTGGCCCCGGTCATGGGAGAGGCGGAGCTCCGCCTTGCGTTTCTCGATCGCCAGGAAGAGGGCGAGAAGTCCGACCGTGAGGAGGAACCAGGGCGAGATGGGCAGGAATGCGGCCACCGCTCCAGCGACGGCCCGCAACAGGAAGCCCGAGGCGATGCAGAACAGATCCAGTAGGGGCTGCCGTTTCAGCCGCAGGCAATAGGCCACCTGGATCAGGGCGTAGAGCATCACCACCGCGGCCAGTCCAGGGGTGATCGCCCAGGCCAGAGCCACACTGATGAGGCAAAGGCTGGCGGCGCAGCTGAGAGCGAGCGGCACGCTCACCAATCCCGCGGCGATTGGACGACGGCACTTGCTCGGGTGGGCCCGATCGGCCTCCACGTCGAGGCAATCGTTGAGGAGATAGATGGCGCTCGAGATCAGGCAGAAAGCCAGCAGCGCCCCGAGGCCGGCGAGCCAGATCGAAGGATCGAAGCGGAAGGAGAACAGGGGGGCGGCGAACACCAGCAGGTTTTTGGTCCACTGGCGAGGGCGGCAGGCCGCCAATAGGGGCGTCAAAGGAGGTTTGGGGCCAGGGAAAACATGTTTCCTCACCCTGTATCCAGGATATGAGCCGCGATCGTACCCGCATCCAGGGAGCTTGCCGCTGCCCTTCAGGCCGCTACTGCCTCCGGCGGCAGGATGCTGGTGGCCAGGAGGTTCTTGAGGTCATCGCCCTCAATCACCTCCTTCTCGAGGATCGCCTGGGAGATCGATTCGAGCAGCTCGCGGTTGTGCTGAAGGATCGCCAGCGCGCGGTCATGGGCGCGATCCACCAAGGAGCGCACCTCCCGGTCGATCGCCTGGGCGGTGGCGTCGCTCACCACGCGCCGGGGGTTGTTGGGGCCGCCGAGGAAGCGGCTGCCCCCCTGCTTGTCGTAGGCCAGGGGGCCCAGGGTGTCGCTCATGCCGTAGGTGCCCACCATCTGCTCGGCGATGTCGGTGGCCCGCTGCAGGTCGTTGGCGGCGCCGGTGGTCACCTCGCCGAACACAATCTCCTCGGCGCTGCGGCCCCCCAGCAGGGTGGCGATCTGGCCCTCCAGGTCCTCCTTGGAGTTGAGGAAGCGCTCCTCGGTGGGCAGTTGCAGGGTGTAGCCCAAGGCGCTCATGCCACGGGGCACGATCGAGATCTTGGCCACCTTGCTGCCGCCGGGCATCAGGTGGCCGACGATGGCGTGACCGACCTCGTGGTAAGCCACCACTTTCTTCTCATCGGGCTGCAGCACGCGGCTTTTCTTCTCCAAGCCGGCCACCACCCGCTCGATCGCTTCGTTGAGGTCGCCCTGCTCCACCGAGGTGCGGTTGACTCGGGCGGCCAGCAGGGCCGCCTCGTTGACCAGGTTGGCGAGATCAGCGCCGGCGAAGCCGGCGGTGGCCTGGGCGATGCGATCGAGATCAACCCCGGCGGCAAGTTTCACCTTCTTGGCATAGATCTCGAGGATCATGCGGCGACCGGAGAGATCGGGACGGTCGACCAGCACCTGGCGGTCGAAACGACCGGGCCGCAGCAGGGCGGCATCAAGGGTCTCCGGCTGGTTGGTGGCGGCCAGCACGATCACCGGCTTGTCCTGGCCGGTGAAGCCATCCATTTCGGTGAGCAGCTGGTTGAGGGTCTGCTCCCGTTCGTCGTTGCCGCCCACCACACCCATCGAGCCGGAGCGGCTCTTGCCGATGGCGTCGAGTTCGTCGATGAAGATGATGCAGG
>JBILEP010000112.1:0-6675 GCA_044352045.1 Cyanobium sp.
TCTGTGCCGCATCGGCCTCTCGATCTGTTACGACGTGCGCTTTCCCGAGCTTTATCGCCACCTCGCCGGCGCCGGTGCCGAGCTGCTCTTCGTGCCCGCCGCCTTCACCGCTTATACCGGCAAGGACCACTGGCAGGTGCTGCTCCAGAGCCGCGCCATCGAGAACACCGCCTACGTGGTGGCCCCCGCCCAGACCGGCCTGCACTACGGCCGCCGCCAGACCCATGGCCACGCCCTGGTGATCGACCCCTGGGGCACCGTGCTCGCCGACGCCGGCCTCGCCCCCGGCATGGCGGTCGCCCCGGTGGACACCAGCCACGGCCAGCGGGTGCGCGCCCAGATGCCGAGCCTGCGGCACCGTCGTCCCGCCCTGTTCTGATCACCGCGATGGTCTGGCGTGTGGCGATCGGGGCCTGTCGGCGGCCCCTGGCGTGTGCGGCGGCCCTCGGTCCCGCCGCCCTGCTCAGTCTGGCGGTTGCGGGCCTCGGCGCCCTGCCGGCCTGGGCCGCCAGCGCGCTGAACGCCTGGCGCGTCAGCCGCGACAACGTGCTGGAGCTGCGCACCAGCCCGGGGGTGCGCCTTCAGGCCTTCTTCGAGGAGGGCACCGGTGGGCGTGGCCCGCGGGTGTGGGTCGACCTGCCGGGGGCGCCGCGCCGACCCCGCACCCTCAGCGCCGGTGGCGCCCTGCGGGAGGTGCGCATCGGCCGCCCCGACGAGGCCACCACCCGCCTGGTGCTGGAGTTCGAGCCCGGCACCCGCCTCGATCCCCGCCAGCTGCGGCTGGTGGGCACGGCCCGCGACCGCTGGCGCATGGAGCTTCCCGGCCTGGCGCCCGGCAGCCTTCAACCGGTGGGCGAGGGGGATCTCGACGCCCCGGTGGCCTGGGCGCCCCGCCAGCCCCTGCCCCGCCAGGGCACGGCCCCTGGCTTCGTGCCCAGCACCCGCAGCCCCTCCGCCGAGGGGCTGCCAGCGGTGCCCCGCGGCCGTTTCCGGGTGGTGATCGACCCCGGCCATGGCGGCCCCGATCCCGGCGCCGTGGGGATCAACGGCCTGCGCGAAACCGATGTGGTGCTCGATGTGAGCCTGCAGGTGGCCCGCCTGCTGCAGGCCCGCGGCGTGCAGGTGTTGCTCACCCGCACCACCGAGGTGGATGTCGACCTGCCGCCGCGGGTGGCCCTGGCCAACAGCTCGGGCGCCGACGTGTTTGTGAGCCTGCATGCCAACGCCCTGAGCATGGACCGTCCCGATGTGAACGGCATCGAAACCTTCTATTTCCAGGGCGGCCGCTCCCGGGCCCTGGCCGAAGCGATCCAGCAGCAGATCCTGGCCGTCTCCCCCGGCAGCCCCGACCGCGGCGCCAGACCGGGCCGCTTCTTCGTGATCCGCCGCACCGTGATGCCCTCCGCCCTGGCGGAGATGGGCTTCGTCACCGGCGAGATCGACAACCCCCGCCTCGCCGATCCGGAGTTCCGCCGCCGCCTCGCCCAGGCCGTCGCCACCGGCATCCTCAACTACCTGGGCGGCTCATGAGGCAGCCACCGGACCTGCCGCCAGCCGCCGCCTTGCTCCGGCCCGGAAGCGGGCAGGCCACGGCGCCGATCGGCCTGTTCGATTCCGGCCTCGGTGGCCTCAGCGTGTGGCGGGAGATCGTGCGTCAGCTGCCGCGCGAATCCACCGTTTACATCGCCGATCGGGCCCATGTGCCCTACGGCGGTCGCCAGCCCCAGGAGATCCGCCATTACTGCGAAGCGATCAGCGCCTGCCTGGTGGAGGCGGGCTGCAAGGCGATCGTGGTGGCCTGCAACACCGCCTCGGCAGTCGCCCTTCACCACCTGCGCGAATGCTTCCCCGGCACCCTGCTGCTCGGCCTGGAGCCCGCCGTCAAGCCCGCCGTGGCTCGCTCCCACAGCGGTGTGGTCGGTGTGATGGCCACCCCCGCCACCTTTCAAGGGCGCCTCTACCGCGCCACCGTCGGCAAGCACGCCGCCAGCGTGCACGTGGTGGAGCAGGTGTGCCTCGGCCTGGCCGATCGGGTGGAGGCCGGCCAGCTGGAGGGTCCGGAAACCGAGGCGCTGCTCTGGAGCTTCCTCGAACCCATGCTCGCCGCCGGCGCCGACACGATCGTGCTGGGCTGCACCCACTACCCCTTCGTGATCAACGCCATCCGCCGCCTCGTCGGCCCGGAGGTGGCGGTGATCGATCCGGCCCCGGCCGTCGCCCGCCACCTCGCCTCCCTCCTCCATCACTACGGTCTCGAGACCCCCGCCGCCGCTCTCCCCAGCCACCGCTTCTTCACCACCAGCGCCCCCGCCAGCTTTGATCGGGACGCGGAGCGCCTCATCCCCATCCACCCCCACAGCGACCCGATCTCCTGGGATCCCTCCGGCCTGCTCCTCCCCTGCCCCGCCGCCCTTCGCCAGCACCCGCCCCCGCAGCCCTCCTAGGATCGCGGCCAACCCGGAGGTGTCGTGACGACGGTCGCAGAGCTGCTTCAGCCGGTCGAGGCCGATCTCGATGCCCTGATGGCCGATCTACGCGCCCTGATCGGCGCTGGCCATCCGATCCTGCAGGCGGCCGCCGAGCACCTGTTCTCCGCCGGTGGCAAGCGGCTGCGCCCCGGCATCGTGCTGCTCCTCTCCCGCGCCATCGCCGCCGATGGCAGCCTCAGCGCCCGCCATCGGCGCCTGGCGGAGATCACGGAGATGATCCACACCGCTTCCCTCGTCCACGACGACGTGGTGGATGGGGCCGCCACCCGCCGCGGCGTGGCCACCGTCCACAGCCGCTTCAACCATCGCGTGGCCGTGCTGGCCGGGGATTTCCTCTTCGCCCAAGCCAGCTGGCACCTCGCCAACCTCGACGACCTGGAGGTGGTGAAGCTCCTCTCCCGCGTGATCATGGACCTGGCCGATGGCGAGGTGAAGCAGGGCCTCTTCCGCTACGACACCGGCCAGAGCTTCGAGGCTTACCTCGAGAAGAGCTACTGCAAAACCGCCTCCCTGATCGCCAACAGCGCCCGGGCCGCCGGCGTGCTCTCCGGCCTGGAGGCCGAGCGGCTCGATTCCCTCCACCGCTTCGGCCGCCAGCTGGGCCTCGCCTTCCAAGTGGTGGATGACATCCTCGATTTCACCGGCAGCGACCAGCAGCTGGGCAAGCCCGCCGCCAGCGACCTGGCCTCCGGCTACCTCACCGCCCCGGCCCTCTATGCCCTGGAGGAGCGGCCTGCCCTCGCCGGCCTGATCGAGCGGGAGTTCTCCCAGGAGGGGGATCTGGAGCAGGCCCTGGAGCTGGTGCGCGGCTGTGAGGCGATCCCCCGTGCCCGCGCCCTGGCCGGTGGCTTCGCCCGCGAGGCCCATGAAGCCCTCGAGTGGCTGCCCCCCTCCGAATCCCGCGCCGCCCTCCGGGCTCTGCCCGAGTTCGTGCTCAGCCGCCTCCACTGAGGGCCAAGCCCCAACCACGTCCCCCTTCCTCCAACCGCACCTCCATGAGGCTGCTGAGGAACACCCAGCTCGCGTCGTAGAGCCGCCGCACCTGTTCCGGCCCCAGGTCGGCGGGCACCAGCACATGCACGCGGCAGCCCGCGGCGGCGGCGGAGCGGGCTCCGGCGGGTGAATCCTCAAACGCCCAGCACGCTTCCGCCGCCACCCCGAGGCGCCGCGCCGCCAGCAGGAAGGGATCGGGGGCAGGCTTGCCCGCCGCCAGCTCCGGGTCATCCCCCAAAATCATCGGCTCCATCCCCGCCAGCCAGGGGTGCCCCGCGCACTTCACCGCCAGCGACGCCCGGCTGCTGCTCGTCACCAGGGCTGCGGGGATCCCCAACTCCCCGCAGCGGGCCACCAGCTCCTCGGCCCCGGGCATCGCCGGAGCCTGCGCCAGCAGCCGCCGGGCGATCGGCTGCTGCACCGCCAGCAGCTCCTCCACGCTCGGCGGCTCCACCCCCGCCTCGGCAATCCAGCGCCGCACCTGCTCACCGTTCTCGCCCCGCCGCCGCCCCCGCAGCTCCAGCAGTTCGGCCTCGCTCAGCGGCCGCGCGAAGCGGGCCGCCGCCTCCCGCCAGGCCCGGCTGTGCAGCGGCTCGGTGTCGAGCAGCAGGCCATCGAGGTCGAACAGACAGGCGGCGGGACGGTCCATCGCCCCAGCCTGCCCCAGTGGCGCTGCCGTCCCTCAGGGGTGCCGCGTGGGGGGTGATCGGCTTCGTGCATCGTCCCGCCTCCGGGGGAAGTGTCTCAAGAATCGCTGCGCGCCTCCGACTTCCGTACCCTCGCCCCATCAGGCTGAAACTTCAGCCCAGGGACCGATGGAGCACTATTCCTTTCAGGGTCCTTATGCCTACCGCTGGCTCGACGACGTGCCGGTGGAGCGCATCGACCTGCGCAGTGGCGAGCGGCGCTGCGTGCGCATCGGCTCCCGCCCCGCCCTGCCGCCCGCCCCTGGCGGCGGCCGCCCCCCCTGCGAGGGCGATTCCCAGGCCTGGCGCTCGCGCATGGCCGCCTGGAACTGAACGCCGTCCCCCGCACCGCCTCGCTCAGCGGTTCAGGCCCTGCATCCGCCAGGTCACGAACGTGCCCACCGGGCTCCAGAGCAGGAACGGCACCAGCAGCAGCGCCGCCAACGCCGATACCGGCAGCGTGACCAGGGCCAGGGCCACTCCCCATACCCAGCCTGCGAACCCCGCCACCGTGCCACTGGCCACCCGCCGCGTGCGACCGATCAACCAGGTGTAGCTCTGCACCAGCACCAGCAACACCAGGTAGCCCGCCATCCGCCAGGGGCCGCCGCCGGCGTTCCAGCAGAGCAGGGCCGAGGCGTAGAAGCAGGCGTAGATGGCGCTCCAGATCAGTGGGATCCAGCGCTCAAACGTCAGCCAGGCGGGGCGCCGCAGCCGCAGAAACCAGGCCCAGTCCTCCCGGCCCGGGTTGAGCAGCGCCACCACCGCCGCCATCACCAGAAGGATCGTCAGCCAGGCGGGCATCGGCCGTTGCGGGCGGTTACGCTCCCAGCCTGCTCCCACGCCACGCCATGAGCCAGCCCACGATCGAATCGGTGCTGCAGGAAGCGCGCACCTTCGACCCCCCGGCTGAGCTCGCCGCCCAGGCCCGCATCGGCTCCCTCGCCGCCTACCGGGAGCTGGCCCAGCGGGCCGAGGCCGATCCCGACGCCTTCTGGGGCGAGCAGGCCCGCCAACAACTCCACTGGTTCGAGCCCTTCCACACGGTGCTCGACTGGAGCCAGGCCCCCTTCGCCCGCTGGTTCGAAGGCGGCACCACCAACCTTTCCCATAACTGCCTCGACCGCCACCTCGCTGGCCCCCGCGCCGACAAGACGGCCCTGATCTGGGAGGGGGAACCCGGCGATGGGCGCTCCTTCACCTACCGCCAGCTCCACGCCGCGGTCTGCCGTGCCGCCAACGCCCTCAAGGCCCTCGGCATCGGCAAGGGGGACCTGGTGGCCCTCTACATGCCGATGGTGCCCGAGGCGGCGATCGCCATGCTCGCCTGTGCCCGCATCGGCGCCCCCCATTCGGTGGTGTTTGGCGGCTTCTCGGCCGAGGCCCTGCGCGACCGCCTGATCGATGGCGACGCCAAGCTCGTGATCACCGCCGACGGCGGCTTCCGCAAGGACAAGGCGGTGCCCCTGAAGCCCGCCGTGGATGAGGCCCTCGCCCAGGGTTGTCCCAGCGTCGCCAAGGTGCTGGTGGTGCAGCGCACCGGCGAAGCCACGCCGATGCTGGAGGGGCGCGACATCTGGTGGCATGCGCTGGTGGACGCCCAGAGCGACGACTGCCCGGCCGAGCCGATGGCCAGCGAAGATCGCCTGTTCGTGCTCTACACCTCCGGCTCCACCGGCAAGCCCAAAGGGGTGGTGCACACCACCGCCGGCTACAACCTCTGGGCCCACCTCACCTTCCAGTGGATCTTTGACATCCGCGAGGACGACATCCACTGGTGCACCGCCGATGTGGGCTGGATCACCGGCCACAGCTACATCGTTTATGGCCCCCTCTCCAATGGCGCCACCACCGTGATGTACGAGGGTGCGCCCCGGCCCTCCAAGCCCGGCGCCTTCTGGGAGGTGATCCAGAAGCACCGCTGCACGATCTTCTACACCGCCCCCACCGCCATCCGCGCCTTCATGAAGAGCGGCCGCTCGGTGCCCGACCAGTACGACATGAGCTCCCTGCGCATCCTCGGCACCGTGGGCGAGCCGATCAATCCGGAGGCCTGGATGTGGTACAGGGATGTGATCGGCCACGACCGCTGCCCGGTGGTGGACACCTGGTGGCAGACCGAAACCGGCGGCGTGATGATCAGCCCCCTGCCCGGCGCCACCCCCACCAAGCCCGGCTCCTGCACCTTGCCTCTGCCCGGCATCGCCGCTGATGTGGTGGACCTGGAGGGCAACAGCGTGCCGGCCGATGAGGGGGGCTACCTGGCGGTGCGTCGCCCCTGGCCGGGGATGATGCGCACCGTGCACGGCGATCCCGACCGCTTCCGCAGCAGCTACTGGGAGCACATCCGCCCGGCGGATGGCAGCTGGCTTTACTTCGCCGGCGATGGCGCCCGCCGCGACGCCGACGGCTACTTCTGGGTGATGGGCCGGGTTGATGATGTGATCAACGTGTCGGGCCACCGGCTGGGCACGATGGAGATCGAGAGCGCCCTGGTGAGCCATCCC
>JBILEP010000113.1:0-6609 GCA_044352045.1 Cyanobium sp.
ATCAAGGTCTTGGATCCGGACTGTCAGTGGGCCTTTCCTCCGCTGCATCCGCAGGGAAGGCCCAGGTTTCTCAGTTGCGACTTGATATAAGTCTTATTCAGGATCCTGAATGAGACGGCCTAGTGAGTGGTCGGGCGGTTCCGGTACAGCTCCTTGAGCAATTGGTAGGCCTCATTCAGGCGGCGCATCGCCTCCACCGACCCGCCCGCATCCGGATGGTGACTGAGGGCATGCTCCCGATACGCCTCCCGGATCTGGGCCAGAGAGATCGCCTGCCCCGCGTCCGTCGGCAGCTGCAACAGCTTCAACGCCCCCTGCACGGTCATCGTGTGCTCAAGGGTCTGGAAGGAGGTGCCCTGGGCTCGCTTGCGGAAGCGGTGCATGAAACGGTGGATCAGAGTGGGAATGCGTATCGCCAGCGTGGCCGCGCTGAAGGGGTCCTCCAGCACCCCCGCGGTCACGATCACCCGCTCCAAGCTCGGGGGGGCGTCGCTCCAGCGGGGCACCACCTCCCGCATGGACCGGCAGGCTTCTCCCCAGCTGAAGCGCCGCCCCTCGCTTTGGTCGCAGGAGGGCCAGATGTCCCGCGCCAGCCAGATCATCGCCGCCTCCACCACATTGACGTTGGCCTCGCTGCCATAAAGCCCCAACCAATGCTCGCGGACCTCCTGCAGGGCCTGCTGGGCCACCGTGGCCGACAGCTGGGGCAGGGGTGCCAGCGGTGCCGACTGGGACGGCCGATCGGCCCGCAGACTCTCGCGCATCTCCCCGGAGCGACGGCGCACGAAGCCCGGCAGGTCGATGCCACCGGAACGGGGGGTCTCCTCCGGCAGATCAAGCCGATCCTGGGGCGTCGCGAAAGGATCCAAACCCAGATCCAGGGCCGCCCGACCCACCAGGACCAGGGAGGTCTGCTCGTCGATCTCCTCCCGGGTGTTGCTCTCCTCGCCCTCATCGCCCGCCGGGAAAGATTCCCCCTCCTCCTGGGGAACACGGAACAATTCCTCAAGCAACTGCTCCAGCACCCGGCCACGGCTGCGCAAGCCCAGCTCCTCCTTCAGCCGGTCGATCTGCTCCACCAAATCGGTGGCCAGGGTCACGGCGATCCGCTGGGTTGCGTCCCCTCCTTTCTCCGCCAAATCACACCTCCCTCAGCGGTTGATCCTGCGGTGGCGACTGGTCGTCATGGTTGGGGCCAGCCCTGCATCTGGCGCCGCTGGGCATCGATGGCCCGACGGTAGCGATCCACGTAGTCGTTGCCAGTGACCGGGGGGGGGGCCACCAGCGGCAAGCTCGGGCGCAGGGGCCGTATCGGTGGACTGTTGGGGATAAAGGGAGGGGGAAGCAGGGGCCGGACGTTTCCCTCCCCCCGGCCAGCCGTGGCCCCCGCGCCCGCCGGTGGCGGCGGAGGGCCCGCCGGAGTGGTAGCCGGCTGGCTCAGACGGGCCAGCTCCAGCTGTCGCTCCCTCTCCCGCAGCAGGGCCAGCTGACTGGCGGGAACCACACTCAGCAGGTGCCCGGGGGTGGCGTCAGCCGGGTAGACCATGCTCACCTTCACCGGGGTGACCACCCCGGGCTGCAACTGCAGGCTGGCCAGGGAGAGGCTCTGGCCGGAGCGCAGGCCCACGTGCACGTCCTGCCGTCCGTCCGGGGTGAGGATCTCCAGGGAGCCGCGAAAGGCCGTGAAATCCCGGCCGCCGCTCGGGGAGGGATGGCTCATCACCAGTTCGTAGGGGCCATTGCCGGTGAGCCTGAGCTCCAGGTCGAAGCGCACCCCGTAGGTGCCGACGTTGTCGAGGGAGGAATCAAGCATCCGGCTCACCAGAGGGTTGACCTGCACTTCACCGGTTCCGAAGTGGTGACGATCGGTACTGGTGAAGGGAACATGCAGGGGGCCCTGCTGGTCCAGGGCGTGCTGGATGTTGGCTCTATAGGCATCCCCCAGGGCCACACCCCCCACCCGCGAGAAAATGGAGCGATTGTTGATCTCTGGGATGCGACCGAGATAAACCCGGCCTGGGGCCAACTGGGCTGAATCGAGCACCGCCAGCACATCCTCGTCGCTGCCTGCACGCTTCGTTGCCACCACGGCCATCTGGAAGGGGCCGTCGCTGTGGCCGCGCAGCAAGGCGTTGGCAATCCCAAGGGCTGGCAAGCGGGTGGAGAACAGCACCAGCCGGCCGCGGGCCGGAATGGTGATCTCCTCGCTCAGGCGCGAGTCAAGTCGGCCCCGCAGCATCTGCACCGCCGTGGCGTCACCGGGGCCGGTGTTCCAGGGCCTGACCCCCAAGGGCTTGACCCCCATCAGATTGTTCGCCAGGTAGGGCGCCTCGAAACTGTTGCGCACCGCTCCGGTTTGGAAGCGGATGTGCACGGGCCGCAGGCCCGGGTTGATCAACACCGTGGCCAGGGTGAGCTCGGAACGGCGTCCATCGGCTCCGCTCGCCCCTCTGTTGGCTGGGAAGTACTTGTGATGGAGATGCAGCCCGAATTCGCCGTTGAAGGTGAATTCCGCATTGCGCAGCCATTGGCCGGTTTCGGCGGCGAGGGCCTGGCCCGGGGCCGTATTGATCAGGATGCCTGGGCCTTCCACCTCCTCTGGTTGATTGGAGTGGAGAACTGGAACGTTGTTGAACGTGCCCTTCAGCGGCCGTGCTCTCTGGCCAGCCATCAGGGCCACATAGGCCGCTACAGGGCGCACCTCCAGCACGGGCAGCGTGACGAGCGCCAAGGCGGCGATGCCGAGGGAACCTGGGGAACGCGGCACGCTCAAACCGTGAACAGCAGACGGGAGAAGGGCCAGGGGGTGGCGGCCTACCCCCCGGGGATGATGGCGTGCCGGCGGCTGAGATGGGGACGACTCCCAGCGGCGGCGTCCCGGTGGCTAGAACCGGGTCGCATCAGAACATCCTCCCATGTTTCCCCCCTTCGGCTGCTGCGTCTCCCCCGAGGAGGGCGGCCTGGGACGCCGTCGTTACCAGGAGCGCAAGCTCCGCATGCTCAGCGGCTGGCGCGACAGCCTTGAGCGCCAGCTGGCCGCCGTCACCGCCGCCATCAGCACCCTGGAGCGGCAGATGGAGCGGGACGGGAGCAGCCCGACCCCTTGACCCCGGCGTCCTCCAAGTGCCGCCGCAGGCTTTCGAGGCCCTGCTGCAGCAACCGCCTGACCGTCACCGGGCTGATTCCCAGCTCCTGGGCCAGGTGGCGGTAACTCGCCCCCGCCAGCACCACCTGGGCCACCACCTGCCGCTCCCGGGGTTCTAAGCGCTCTAGCGAGCCCCGCACGGCCAGGGCGGTCTGCTCGGTTTGGTTCGTGTGTGTCGCCTCCTCCGGTTCCTCCGCCGCCAGGGCTTCCAGCAGGGGACCCTCCAGGGGAAGGGGGCGGCAGAGTTGACGTTGTCGCAGCAGCAGGTCCCGCTCTTCCGCAGGCAGCGAAACCTTTTTGGCGCCGGGGCGGAGCTGAACCTGCTCCTGTTCCTTCAGCAGGCGCTCCAGGCGCTCCGCCTGGCGGCGCGGAAGGCGCACCCGGGGGGCCACATCCCGGAGGTGATGAAGGATCGCGCCGCGGATGTGGGGCCGGGCAAAAGCGGGGAACGGCGTTCCCTGCTCGGGCCGATACAGCTCGGCGGCACGGATCAGGCCGATCAGGCCCACCTGGTGCAGATCCTCCAGCGGTTCCGGGCAGCGGTGGGCGTAGTGCAGCGCCACGGGGCGCACCAGATCCCGGTGGCTGTCCACCAGACGGTTGCGCTGGCGCAGGGCCCGGGCGGAGGTTGGCCTGGAGAGGGTGCGGGTCATGACGAAATAGCGAGCAATGGAAAAGGAAATCGAGAGCTGGCGATCCGCGCCGGGGCCGGCGCAGTGGGTCGCCTTCTTCAACAAGCAACAGTTCCCGGGCCAGGCGCAACCGTGAAAACACGGAATTTTGGGCTGGGCTGCTCAGCAGCGCGGCGCCGCCACCGACTCCAGCAGGCTCCAGGCCCCCTGGCGGCTCAGCCAGTCGAGATCGGAGTCTTTGGTGCACAGCAGATAGCCTGCGAATCCAAGAGCGTTGATGCTGAAACCCGCGCAGTGCTCCCGTACCCGGCGCACGGTCAGGAACCAGTGGTCGTCGAAGAGCAGGTTGTAGGCATGTCGGGGGGCTGGATCCTCGCCGTTCTGGCCCAGTCCCAGCTCCCGGCATTGGGAGGCATACAGCTCCGGCAGGTCGGTGCCGCCTCGCGGATCGCTGCGGCGGCTGAGGCGATAGGCCCATCCCCAGGGAGCCTCCCCACCCTCGAGCTGGGCTTCGAGACGCTCCGCGAGCGGGCAGCTGGCCTCATCGCCCTGGCGGGGCAGCAGCTGCAGATGGCGGTGCGGCTGGCTGGCGCCGGCCGTGGCGCCGCTGTTGAAGAACCACAGCCCGCCGGTGTCCGCGGCCACCGTCGCCACCGCGAGCCAGTCGGAGCTTTCGATCCAGCCGCTCTGGGGACGCCAGTCTTGGCTGATCACCAGCAGGTGGCCAGGCTGCACGGGGTACTTGTTGAGCAGCACCACGTGGCCGCTGCCCAGCAGCTCCACCTGCAGGGGTGCGTCCCAGGGCAGAAAGGGATTGGGCTTGGGACCTTCCGGTCGCAGGTGCCGTGGGGGCCGGGAGGTGAGCCGGCGCAGCACGAAGGGGGCGATCCCGGGCAGGGGCAGAACTTCGGTGGCGAGCGGCACCAGCGCGCCGCAGGCCCGGGCGGCATCGGAAACCGCCAGAGCGGCCCGCCAGAAGCGTTCAGCCCGCACCGGCCTGCAACCGGGCCAGAGAGGCGCCACGGTAGTAGCGGCCGAGGATCTCGTTGTAGCGGAGACCCCGCTGGGCCAGCTCCTGGGCTCCGGTTTGGCTCATGCTCGCCCCAAGGTGGCCGTGGGCCTCATCGACGATCTGCTGGGTGGCGGCATAGAGGCTCTCGACGATGCCCCCCTGGTAGCTGAGGATCACCCCGGCGGTGCTGGCGGTGGCCTCACGCGTGCGGGTGTTGACGCCGCTCAGGCCGGTGTAGTTCTGCCAGCGGGTGGTGTCGCCCAGATGCCAGTGGTCGTCCGCGGGGCGGGCCATATGGGCCATGGCGTAGGAGCGGGCCGCCACCGCTTGGGCCCGCAGGGCTTCCATGTTCCACTGGCTGGGCATCTCGCCACCCACCACGGAGCTGATGTATTGCTCGAGCGGGAGGTGATTGACCACCCGCAGGCTGCCACCCCCCTCCAGCAGACGGAAACGGCCCTCATAGGGCCGGCCGTCGGCCTCGAGGTGGGATCCGCCAGGTGTCTCCAGCCAGACCTCCGATCCAGCGCTGAAGGCCCCCTCCAGGGCCACCGGCTCGCCGGCGCGGCCCTGCTTCAGAAGGCGCCCCTGCCGGTCGAGCAGGCGCCATGGGCCACTGGCGCTGAGCCTGGGCCAGGGGGAGAGCTTGAGCAGGGCGACGCGGATCTCCAGCCGCAGCTCCGGACCGGCCTCAGGGATCGCCAGGGCGCCGCCGTGGCCGGCGCTGGCGGCCCGCTGGGCTCGTACGCCCTCGGTCGCCTGAGGGGTGCTGCCGGGCTCCGGCGGCGCCGCCCTCTGGGCGGGTGGGGCCGGCTGGGTGATCAGCGCTTCGAGCAGTTGGTGGTCAGCGGCCTCGGGAGCGGGGCGCCAAAGGGCCTGGGCGGCGAAGCCTGCCCCCACGGCGAGCACGGCCACGGGAGTGGTGAGCACCACCGGATGGTGGCGGCAGGCCGCCATCAGCCGGCGGACGCCAGGTGCTGCCAGCTGGAGGCTTCGCTGGAGTCTGCGGCGCAGATCCGCGGCCTGGCGAACAAGGTTCCGTCCCACAACAGGTGGCCCGATCCGGACACGCGGATTGTGGCCGATGATGCGGCCTCGCACACCATCCCCCCAGGACGGTCGGAGCATTGCCAGCCCACCACCCGGGGGCGCCCCAGGCGTTCCATCCACCAGGGGGCGACCAGAGCGTGGGCGGAACCGGTCACCGGATCTTCCGGAATGCCGAGCCCTGGGGCGAAGAAGCGCAACCGATAGTCGGCAGCCTCGCCCCTCACCCGCGCGGGCTCTTCGCCGCTGCTCGCCATCGTCCAGGCCTGCATCAGCACCAGGCCGCCCACCAGATCCTGCGGCAGCTCCCCCGCCAGTCCCTCCAGCCGCTCCAGGGGGGCTTCGGCCGGCAGTAGGGCGACGGCGTAGCCCAGCCGCGAGCGCCAGAAGCCCTCAGGGCTCCCCAGCCGCCGCCGGCGCAGCAGAGCCTCGAGGGCGACCGGCGACGGAGCTGCCACCAGGTCACCGCCGGGGAGGGTGATCCAGCCCCGCCCGCAGCCTTCTTGATCGGGGGCGCGCTCCAGCCCCACCGCCAGCGGGCCACTGCGGGAGTGGAACGCCAGCTCCTGGCCAGGGCCCAGATCACCCCAGTGCCCAAGGGCCAGCAGGGCCGCCAGGGTGGCGTGGCCGCAGAGGGGCACCTCACAGGTGGGGGTGAACCAGCGCAGCAGCCAGCGATCCCCGTCCGTCAGCAAGAAGGCTGTCTCCGACTGGCGGAGGCTGCGGGCCACCGCCTGCATCCAGCCCTCGCTCACCGGGCCCGGCAGACGCAC